>SLJA01000050.1 GCA_007135355.1 Wenzhouxiangella sp. | reverse complement strand
TCAGCGCCTTCCATGGTCAGCAGCTCCGAGGGCTCGATCATCAGATGGCGGGCGCGGAACTCCTTGACGATGACCTCCGAGCGCTCGCGCACATCGTTGACGCGCAGGATCAGGAAACCACCCGGCGAGCGGATCGGCTCAGTGACTTCGCCGGGACTGAGCGGCCGCAGCGCGTCGGCAAACACCGGCGGCAAGGTATTGACCGGGCGCCAGCCCACATCACCGCCTTCCAGGGCATCGGGCGCCTGGGAGAAAGTGATCGCCGCGGTAGCGAATTCCAGGCCATCCAGAACCCGCTGGCGAACCTCGTCGGCCCGCTCGCGCGCCGCCTGCACCTCGGCCGCGCTGGCCGCCTCGGGCACCATGATCATGATCTGGGACAGGTGATACTCCGGCCCGCCGATGCCGCCGGAGGCCAGCAGAATATCGACTTCGGTTTCGGTAATGTCATCCATGCTGGCGGCAACGCGCTGGCGCAGCTCGGAGGACAGGATTTCTTCGCGGATTTGTCGGCGGAACTCCTGGAAATCCAGGCCGTCGGCCTCGATCGCCATGCGCAGCTGGGTCAGGGTCAACCCATTCTGGCGCGCCACCTGCTGCAGGGCCTGGTCGACATTGGCGTCCGAGGCGCGGATACCGGTTTCCTCGGCCCGCAGCACCTCCAGGCGCGTCATGATCAGCCGCTCCAGGACCTGCTCTTCGATCACACGCCGCGGCGGCAAATTCTCTCGGCCCTGGACCTGCATCAGGATGCTGTCGATGGCCGCATCCAGCTCGCTTTGCAGGATCACGTCTTCCTCGACCAGGGCCACGATGCGGTCAATATCCTGGCGCAAGGCCTGGGCCGCGGCCAGCGCCGGCAACAGCAGACCCAGCATCAACGCAACAATGGCGCGCTTGGTAAATTCCTTCATGTTCAGTCCTGTGGTCATGGCAGTGGTTTTTTGGCTCTAGAACAGCGGGTAGGGCCGACGCCCGAGGCTGCCCAATCCTTTCAGATGCAATTCCAGAAACACGGCGCGCCGCGTTTCGGAATCCCGATCGCGCACGAATTCGCGCGCCGTCACCCGCAGCGCCCAGCAGCAGCTTTCGTACTCTATGCCGCCCAGCGCCTCCAGCGTCTGACTTTCTTCAAAGGAATAGTTCAGCCGCCCGAACAGGTTCATATTCGCACGAACCGGGTAGCGCGCGCGCAAATCGACCTGGTCCAGACGGTCGCGCCGAAAGCGGTATCCAAAAGCAACCTGGCGCGCACCTGGCCCGCGATAGCTCAGACTGAACTGAGCCACTTCGGTTTCGTTTTCGATGCTGTCCCACTGCAATCCCGCGCTCAAGGCCAGGCCGGCTCGCGGACGCCAGTTGACTTCGGCCACGGTAGCCGAGCGACTGCGCTGGTCGACCGGCCGGTTGGGCAGCTGGACCTCGAGATCGCTGAAGTAAAAGATCTGACCGATGCTCACATCCAGCGGCGACTGACCATCGGCCAGGTTAATGCGACGCGAGGTCAGGGCCACGCTCAGCTGATTGGCGTCGGCCTGGCGATCAGGGCCGCTGAAGCGGTTGTGGTGGAACAGCTGGCTGAAGCCGAAGGTCAGCTCGGCGGTATCGAATCTGGGGATATCGTCCTGACCGCGCGCCGGCACAAACAGGTAGAACAAGCGCGGCTCCAGCGTCTGCAGATGGCGACCGTCGGCATCGGGTCGCTCGAAAATCAGGCCGCCATCCACGCTGGCGATGGGTGTGGTGCGCGTGATGCTGCTGTTGTCGGCGCCCTCAAGCGCGTAGGCCGTACTGCGCAGACCCAGCTCGGGACGGAAAAACCAGCCGGAGCTCAGGACATTCCAGCGCAGTCGGGGGTAGAAGTCGGCACGCCCCCCGGTGATCCCCTCATCACGATCAAAATAAACCAGCTCGGTGTCAATCGACAGATCAAAATTGGCCGGTAGTGGGCGATCGTAAAGCAGGCGGACGCGCGGCAGTCGGCGGTAGGGCTCGGCTCGCGAAGGCACCGCCTCGTCAAGCACCTGAAAGGTATCGGCCAGTATGTCCGCAGTCCAGTAGGTTCCGGCACCGCGCAAACGCGCACTGGAACGCAGAAACTGGACCGAGGAATCAGCCAGGTCGCCACCCAGATCGACGAAGTAATCGTTGTCAGAGGCCCGGCGCAGATCGATGTTCGCGCGCCAGCGTGAAGGCAGCCTGGCGACATAGCTGAACTGACCATAATAGCGGTCGCGATCGGCACGGCGGTCCGACGGCAGTACTTCCAGGTCGACCTGGCCACGCTGGCGGGGGGTCAGAAAGCGGAACTCACTGGCCAGCATGGCGCCGCGTTCCTGGATCCAGCGGCCGGTAAAGGTGGCATCCCGGTTGGGCGCGATGTTCCAGTACCAGGGCACGCGCAGGTCAAAACCGTCGTCACTGGAAAAGCCGAACTGCGGATATAGAAAGCCGCTCTGGCGCTCATCGCTCAAGGGGAAACTCAGCCAGGGCGAGTACAGGATGGGCACGCCCTTGAACTCCAGCCGGGCATGGCGGGCCACGCCCTGGCCGCGCTCCAGATCGAGCCTGACCTGGCGCGCCAGGAGCTGCCAGTCGGGATCGTTGGGGTCGCAGGTAGTGAAATCGAACTCCTCCAGCTCGGCCCGGGTCGTGCTCTTCAAGTCGATGACCAGGGCCTGTCCGGCGCCGTCGGACCCGGCGATCTGATAGCCCACGCCTTCGAAACGCCCGCGCGAGTCCTGTGACTCGACCCAGGCCCGGTCGGCGCGGATGGCGATGAAGGCATCGCGATAGTTGAGCAGCACGGGCAGGTCGAGACGACCGGTGTCACGATCGAAAATGATCTCCTCGGTTTCCAGCCGGCGATCGCCCTGCACCAATCGAACCTGATCGCGGGCAATCACCGGCTGGCCCGGCTCAGCGCTAAAAAACTCGGCATCAATCCGGATCGGAAGGTCATCTCCGCGCTCGGGCTCGATGCGCTCCAGGCGCAACTCCGGCGGTACGCAGCTCAGCGCCGGGCGGTCGCTGTCAATCACCATGCTTTGAGCACTAGCGCCGGCGACCGGCAGCACTCCGGCGACAATCATGCCCGCGATGATCGCTAGGCTCTTGGGGCTGAGAAGCAGTAGGCGTGGCAAACGAGGATTCCGAAACTTCTGCGGATGACGGCTTAGTGTGGCTGGCCCGCACTCAGCGGTGGTGTTTTCGCAGTATCGCCCAAAACCCGGCGCCGCGTGGCTTCATCGGCTTCGGCCAGGTCAGTCGCGCGGGCATGAAAACAGTCCAGATCGCCCTCGCAGTGGGCGTAGAGCCGAAGAAACCCGGCTACTGAAGCTTCATAAGTCGCCACCAGGGCCAGATGCGCATTATTCAGATCACGCTCGGCCCAGCGGCTGAAGCGGCGGTCGCCGGCGAGCTGATCCAGGTGCGCGAGTTCAGCGCGCAGGTCCTGGAAGGCTTGCGCTTTTGCAGCCAGCATGTCGGCTTCGCTGCGGTCCTGGGCAAAAAGTTCGATCAACTCCGCACGGGTGGCCAGCAGCCGCTCGGTAAACTGCGCGTGCAAGGCCTCATCGCGGCGCCAGCGTTTCAGCGCTTCAACTTCGCCGCGGCTTTCAAGCCAACGCTCGACCCCGATGCGCTCCACGGCCATGGCATAGCCCTCGCTGAACTCGGTATCGCCGGGCAGAAACAGCTTTTCATGGGCCAGCTCGTGGAAGATCAGCGCGGCTAGGCGGGCATCAGAGCGGCTGAGCATGGTATTGAGCACCGGGTCGGCGAACCAGCCCAGGGTGGAATAGGCGGTCACCGGAAAGACTCCGGCATCGTAGCCTTGCTCGCTCAGCCGCTGGGCCAGGGCTTCGGCGCGATCCTGGCGAAAGAAGCCGCGATAGGCCAGGCAGCCGACCAGCGGGTAGCACCAGGTCCTGGGTGTCATGTCAAAGCGGGGGGTGGCGATAACATTCCACACTGCGGCCTCGCGCCCCAGGTCGGCAAAGCGGGTGTAGGAACGGCTGTCGGGCAGGCCCAGTTCGGCTACGGCGAAGGCGCGGATTTCCAGCGCCAACTCCAAGCGCTCGGCCAGAACCGGATCGGTGTCGGGTCGTTCGATCAGGCCTGCGATATCCTGACGCTTGCTCATGATCTCGAGCTGACCGCGCGCGGCCTGACCGTACCAGCCCAGCGTGGCGCAGCCCGACAGGCTCACCAGGACCCCACACAAGATGACGAACTTGGCAACCGATTGGTATCTGCAGGAAGACTTCTGGCGCACGTTTGGACCACTGATGTTCAACGAGGAAACCTTTGCCGGCGCTGAGGACGACATCGCCGACCTGATCGAGCTGGTCGGCGTCGAACCCGGCCCGGTACTCGACTTAGGAGCCGGCCCCGGCCGCCACGCCCTGCCGCTGGCCCGGGCAGGGTATCCGGTCACGGCCGTCGATACCAGCCGCCTGCTGCTGGCTCAGCTCGAGCAGGCGCGCGGCGAGCTGCCGATCGAGACCGTGCAGGCCGACATGCGCGAATTCCGCCGCGAAAAGACCTATCAACTGGCGCTGGTGATGTGGACCAGCTTCGGCTACTTCCGCG
>SLJA01000260.1 GCA_007135355.1 Wenzhouxiangella sp. | reverse complement strand
TCGCGCGCACCAGCGACGGTCGGGAAGTGACCATCAACTTTGCCGACATCGTCCGTGCCACGCGCGCCAACACCATGACGGTGCCGCAGAAGATGCTCGAGTATGTCTCCCGTTTCTGGGACTTCATGACCGGCTATCCGCGCGAGGCCAATACCGAGGGCGGCATTTTTCCAGCCATTTTCGGTACCGTCATGATGGTCCTCATCATGTCCATCGTGGTCACGCCGTTCGGTGTGCTGGCGGCCATTTACCTGCGTGAATATGCCAAGCAGGGCCCGGTCACTCGGGTAGTGCGCATCTCGGTCAACAACCTGGCCGGTGTGCCATCTATCGTATTCGGTGTCTTCGGCCTGGGCTTTTTCGTCTATTTCCTCGGCGGCAATATCGACCAGTTGTTCTTCCCCGAGCGGCTGCCGGCACCGACCTTTGGCTCGCCGGCATTGATCTGGGCGTCGCTGACCCTGGCGCTGCTCACCCTGCCGGTGGTGATCGTGTCGACCGAGGAAGGGCTGACCCGCATTCCGCGTGCCATGCGCGAGGGCTCTCTGGCCCTGGGTGCGACCAAGGCAGAAACCCTGTGGAAAGTGATCGTGCCGGTCAGCACGCCGGCGATGATGACCGGGCTGATCCTGGCCGTGGCCCGAGCTGCGGGCGAGGTCGCCCCGCTGATGCTGGTCGGTGTGGTCAAGCTGGCCCCGAACCTGCCGGTCGACGGACAATTTCCGTTTATCCACCTCGAGCGGCGCATCATGCACCTGGGCTTCCATATCTACGACGTTGGCTTCCAGAGCCCGAACGCCGAGGCCGCGCGACCGCTGGTTTATGCCACCGCACTGGTTCTGGTCGGGCTGATTCTGGTGCTCAACCTGACCGCGATCGCCGTGCGCAACCGCCTGCGCGAACGCTACAAGAGCGAAAGCGACTAGACTGCTGTGAGAAGACCTAGCCATGACGACTGAATCCTCCACGCCTAAAATCAACGCCGGACTGGCCAATGCGCAGACGCGCAAGCGGCTGAACCTGCGCAATGAAGAAATCTCCATGCAGGTGCGCGACCTGAGCCTTTATTACGGCAAGGACCAGGCGCTGAAAAGCATCAACATGGACATCCCGAACAAGCGCGTCACTGCCTTCATCGGGCCATCCGGCTGCGGCAAATCGACCCTTTTGCGCTGCTTCAACCGCATGAACGACCTGATCGACATCTGTCGTATCGAGGGAGAGATCAAGATTGACGGCGAGGACATTTACCACCCGTCCGTCGATGTGCCCGAGCTGCGACGAAAAGTCGGGATGGTGTTCCAAAAGCCCAACCCGTTTCCCAAGTCGATTTACGAAAACATTGCCTATGGCCTGCGCTTGCAGGGCGTCAAGAACCGCCGCAAGCTCGACGAAGTGGTTGAACACTCACTCAAGCGCGCGGCGCTGTGGGATGAAGTCAAGGACCGCTTGAATGACAACGCCTTTGGCCTTTCGGGTGGCCAGCAACAGCGCCTGGTGATCGCCCGCGCCATTGCCATCGAGCCGGAAGTGATTTTGCTCGATGAGCCGTGTTCGGCACTCGATCCGATCTCAACGGCCAAGGTCGAGGAGCTGATCATCGATCTGAAGGAAAGCTATACCATCGTGATCGTTACCCACAACATGCAGCAGGCCGCGCGCGTATCGGACTTCACCGCTTACATGTACCTTGGTGAACTGATCGAATACGATGATACAGCCAAGCTGTTTACCAATCCCGCCAAGAAGGCGACAGAGGATTACATCACCGGCCGCTACGGTTGATTCGTCGTCGCCACCGCAGCTTAGCCGCATTCGGAGCATCAGAGCATGGAAAAGTATTTCGATCAGCACATTTCGCGCCAGTTCAACCAGGAGCTGGAGAACCTGCGTCGCGATGTCATGAAGATGGGTGGCATGGCCGAGGAAATGGTGATGGACGCCATGCGGGCGTTGCTTGATGGCAATGTTGAACTCGCGCGGTCGGTCATCAGCGCGGATGACCAGGTCAACCAGATGGAAAAAGACATCGACGAACTGGCGATGGAAATCCTCGCCCGGCGCCAGCCGACGGCGAGCGACCTGCGCCTGGTGATGGCCATCGTCAAGACGCTCAATGATCTGGAACGGGTCGGCGACGAGGCGGAAAAAATTGCCAAGATTGCCATTGAAATGGCGGATATGGATCGGCCGCGCAACAATTACTATGAACTCGAGTCCATGGCCGAGCACGTCCGCTCCATGCTGCGCGATGCCCTGGATGGCTTTGCCCGCATGGTGCCCGAGATCGCAGTCACCTTGTATCGGGCCGACGAGAAGGTCGATGACGAGTACGAGGCCATCCTGCGCCAGTACTACACCTATCTGGCCGAAGAACCCCGGCAAACCACCCGCATCATCAACGCCATCTGGATTGCACGCGCGCTGGAGCGCATCGGTGATCACGCCAAGAATATCGGCGAGCATGTGTTCTACCTGGTCGAGGGCCAGGATGTGCGGCATATCCCCGCCGATCAAAAAGAGCAGGTCGTCCTCGGCCCGCGCAAGAGTGACTCCTGATCAGGCCAGCGCGGCAACGCAGTACTTCCGGGGTTCGTCCGCAGCTTGAGCGCGCTGTCTGGGCGGGCAGTAATGAAGAGTGAATTACTTTGGTACCAGCGCTGTTGCGGCGAGCAGAAGGGCAGCCACGGCGGCGGCAAGGCCGACCAGGGCGATCAGTTCTCCGGCCAACAGGCTGACCCATCTCAGTGACGGGTATCGACCCTGGTTCTGGTCTGAGCCTGGCTGGGCGCTTGAGCGGTAAGTTGCCTGGGGCATGATGCGTCTCCGTCACGAAAGTCTCGTGACGGATTGCATCATGCGCCGTTCTCAAAACCTGAGAATCGACTCAGGCGGCCTGCTCGATGGCCCTCACCGGCCCGTTGAGCAAGGCTTCGCGGGTGGCCTCGACGATCAGGTCGACCTCGGCGCTGGTGATGCCGAATGGCGGCGTGTAGCGCAGTGAGTTCTCGCCGCCGTGGATCACGTTGATGCCATGCAGGCGCAGGTATTCCTCGGTCGAGCCCTCGCCGTAGGCCTTGTAGCGCCGTCCGTCGAGCTCGACGGAAAACAGCAGCCCTGTGCCCTGGACGCGGGTAATGCGCCCGCCCAGTTCGTCCTTCAGGCGCTCGAACTTATCGAGGAATTCCTGCCCGCGCTCGACAATGTTGCGTCGCAGCTCGGGCGTAACCATTCTCAACACAGTCGTACCCACATCCAGCGCGCGCGGATTGGCGGTCATGGTGTTGCCGTAAACGCCCTTGCGATAAAGTCCGGCGGCGCGATCGTTCATGGCCAGCACGGACAGTGGATACTGGCCCGCGTTCAGCGCCTTGGAGTAGGTCTCCATGTCCGGAGCGGGCAGGCCCTCAAAACCCGGGTAGTCGACCACCGACAGGCAGCCGCGCGCGCGCAGGCCCGCCTGGATGGAGTCCATCAGCAGCAGGGTGCCGTGCTGGTCGCACAATGCGCGCGCAGTCGCGTAGAAATCCGGATCCAGAGCGGCGCCGGGATTGCCCTCACCCATGACCGGTTCCATGAAGACCGCCTCGAAAAAGACCTGGTTGGCATCCGCCCAGGCAAACACCGCGCGCAGTTGCTCGATGTCATTCGGCTCAACGGTGACCAGATCCTCGCTGTCGCGGAAAGAGGCCAGGTGACGGGCGTAAGTTTTGCGGGTCGAGTCGGAATAGCGTGCTGGACGTTCAGTACGTCCGTGGAAGCCGCCGCGCAGAGACAGGCGGCGGATGCTGTGGCCTTCGCGGGCGCCACCCGGGTCGGTCAGGGTTTTGGCGTTGATATCGGCGATCCGGCCGGCCACGGTGACCGATTCGGAGCCTGAGTTCATGCATAAAAAGCGCTCGAACGGGCAGCCGTGCTCTCGGCGATGGCCGATTTCGCGGCGCAGCGTTTCGACCAGACTCAGGTGGCTGAAGCTTGGCGTCATGACGTTGGCCATGACGTGCGGCTGGCTCATGGCCTGGATGATGCGCTCGGGCGCGTGGCCAAAGCCCAGCATGCCGTAGCCACCGGAATCATGCAGGACCGCCCCTTTGGCGGTGATGATCCACGGGCCGCGCGCGGCCAGCGCCACATAGGGATTGACGGCATCATCGGCATAAAAATTGATGAAACCGGCCTGCAGAGCGTCGCGCTGATCGGATTCATCGGCTTTGATCAGGTCCGGGTAGGCCGACTGCCAGCACCGCACCACCCCGAGCGCATCGTCGACCGCCTGTTCCAGGCGCGAATCCAGACTTGCGAAGCGGCCGATCACATCGTCGGGCAGGCCCTGGGTCAGCGCCTTGCCGCCGATCGTGCGCAGAGTCTGAAGTTTTTCGAGTATCGCCATTTCCCAGTCTCCCGATCGCTTTGTTTTGTAATCCGGCATTCTAGCAAGAGGTTGTAATGAGGGCTCAGGGTTCAGGGTTCAGGGTTCAGGGTTCAGGAAAACCTGGATCGGAGCCCTACCTGAACCCTGAAACCTGAACCCCGAACCCTATCTTCTAAACCCCGTGCCGACTCAGCGCCCAGCCCACATGCTCCCGCACCAGTTGCGA
>SLJA01000216.1 GCA_007135355.1 Wenzhouxiangella sp. | reverse complement strand
GGCCGAACAGATTTGCACTCGCCCGCAGCCAGCCCTACATCAGGACGCTGCTGTCGGCCATACTCAGGGGACTATGACCATGGCGCAACGACCCTGCATCTGGCTGCTGTCGGCCTACCATGCCGACAGCCATGCGGCCTGGGCGAACTGGCTTGTTCAACACTTCACCGACTTTGATTGGCAGGTTCGCACGCTACCCGGTCGTCACTTCGCCTGGCGCATCCGCGGCAACCCGCTCAGTTGGCTTGATGAACTGCCCGAACAGCCTCCTGACCTGATTCTGGCGACATCGATGGTCGATCTGGCGACCCTCAAGGGACTGCATGCGCGACTGCAGGGCGTGCCTTGCTGGCTGTATTTCCACGAAAACCAGTTTGCCTATCCCACCAACAATCGACAGTTCCGCAGTCTGGATCCCTGCATGGTGCAGTTGTATGCAGCATTGGCCGCCGATCAGCTACTGTTCAACTCACGCTTCAACCAGGACAGCTTTCTGGATGGCATCGAGGCCATGATGGCCCGGCTGCCGGATCATCTGCCCGCCGGGCTGCGAGAGCGACTGGAAACTCGCAGCCGCGTGCTTCCGGTACCGATTGAACCCATGCAGCCGGGCGCTGAGCGGGATCATCGGCTGATTGTCTGGAATCATCGCTGGGAATACGACAAGGCCCCGGAGCGTTTCGCCGACGCCTTGATCGCCGCGGCCGAAGGCGGCGCGAGCTTCCGACTGGCCCTGCTGGGCAAACGCCCGCGGCGGGCGCCGCCGGCACTGGAGCGAATCCGTACGCGGCTGGGGCCGCGCATCATCGCCGATGGCCACCTGCCGCGCGAGGACTATGACGAACTGATCGGCCGAGCAGGTATTGTCATCAGCACCTCCATTCACGAATTTCAGGGCTTGAGTATTCTGGAAGCCGCCAGCGCCGGTGCGCGGCCGCTGGTGCCTGATGCCATGTGCTATCCGGAACAGTACCCAGCCATGTACCGCTATGCCCAGGAAGACCCCGATGATCTGGTCGCCCACCTGACCCGATGGCTGAGCGGAAAGTTGCCGGCCGCTTTCCATCCGGAAGACTGGCTGGCCCCCGCGCTGGCACCGCGCTGGGCCCGCCTGCTGTCGACTGCGTTCAGCGGCGGCGGGTCCGGGTAGCGGTTCGCTACCTCATCGCATCAACTGCGGCAGAAACAGCGCGATCTGCGGGAACAGGATCAGCAGCGCGGTTGAGCACAACAAAATGATAATGAACGGGGGCGTGCCGCGGATGATCTCCAGGTACGGCCTGCGGAAGATGGCCACGGCGGTGAAAATGTCGCAGCCGAATGGTGGGGTGGCAGAGCCGATCGCGGCCTGCAGCACGATGATGGTGCCGACATGGACCGGATCGAGACCGGCGGCGGCAATGGCCGGCGCGAAAATGGGGGTCAGGATCAGGATGACGACGATGGGGTCGACGAACATGCAGCCGATGAAATAGGCCACCGCGATCAACACCAGCACCCGGTAGGGGTGATCGGCGGCCGTGGCCAGAAGATCGCCGAGCAGCAGATTCGGAATCTGGGCAAACGAGATGATCCAGGAAAACGCCATGCCGGCCGCCACCAGGATGAACACCACCGCGGTGATCAATCCGGTCGACAAGGCCACTTGGGGCAGGTCGGACAGCCGGACCTGTCGGTAAATGACCATCTCCAGCAGCAGCGCGTAGGCCACCGACATCGAGGCGGCTTCGGTGGGGCTGAAGGTGCCGGTGTAGATGCCGCCGATGATGATCAGCGGAAAGCCCAGCGCCAGGATGGCCTTGCGCAGCGCTGTCCAGCGTGCCTTCCAATCGGCTTTGGGAAGCACCGGGATCTTCTTCCACACCGAAATGACGTAGCAGTACAGCGCGAACAGGACCAGGATCATCAAACCCGGCCCAATGCCGGCGATGAACAAATCACCAACCGAGGTGCCCGACACCACCCCGTAAATGATCATGCCGATGGACGGCGGAATGAGCAGGGCGATATCGCTGGCATTGATGATCAAGGCCATGGAAAAACGGTCCGAATAACCGGCCTCCAGCAGCCGCGGACGCAGCGGTTTGCCCATGGCGACCACGGTGGCCTGGGTCGAGCCCGATACCGCGCCGAACAAGGTGCACGAAACCGCCGTGGTGACCGGCAGGCCGCCGCGGATATGGCCGCAGAACTTGCTGACCAGATCCAGCAAGCGATCCGCCGTGTGGCCCTTGATCATGATGTCGGCGGCCAGGATGAACATGGGCACGGCGACCAGTACGCTTTGCTCCACCCCGCCGATCATCTGCTGCACCAGGGTGGCCGGATTGACAGAAGGAAAGCTGGCGAACATCAGCACCATGGCGCCCACCATCAAGGGCACCATCATGGGATAACCCATCAGCAACAGCACGATCATGACGACGCCGGCAATGAGCGCCACATTCGCCGTATCCAGGGCCGCAAGGCCGATCCACTCAAACAGCTCAACCATGATCGTGATCGCCCCCGCGGCTGGACGAACCGCTCCCGGTTGAAGCGCCGGCTTCGGCCGCACTCTCGTATTCGTCGCGGCGATACCAGGACAGGTAATTGTCGCGACTGATCAGGTTGCGAACCCCGGCCAGTGCGAACTGGATGCCGCCAAGGGTGAAGCCCAGTGGTACCAGCATGTGGACCAGGTAGACCGGAAACCCGGTTGACGAAGTCACCCGACAGCGGCCTTCCCGGTTGGCCACCAGGTCAAGGAAGGTGCTGAACAGCCAGGCCGCGATGAGCAAAGCCACCACCCCCGCGGCCATCAGCAACGCCCCTCGGGCCAGTGCGCCCAGGTCTTCGAGCAGGCGCTGACCGTGAAAATGGATCAGCCGGATGCCATGGCCGGCAACAATCATGCCGACCAGTACCAGCAGCAGTGCCACGCCGACCGGCATCGCGCCAATCGGAATCGCCAGGCCCAGCAACTCGACCTGTTCGGGCAGCACCCGGCAGCTGCGCTGGGTCGACCGGGCATAGTCCCAGGCGTAACCGGCCAGAGTAAACAGCAGCAGGCTGGTGGTGAACGAGACGAATACCAGCAGCCCCTTGCGCGCCGGCCGGGGGAGCAGATCATGCACGGCCGACACGCGAATATGTCGGGCTTCGCGTGCGCCGATGCCGATGCCCATGAAGGTGACGATGACCAGCAGGATCTGGGTCACGTCAAACGCGAACTGGATGCTGGAGCCCAGCGTATTGCGAGAGATGACATTGGCCATGGAAATCAGCGCCATGGCCAGGATGCAGATCACCAGGGTAGTGCGCTCGAACCAGGACAAGCCCTGGTCCAGCCAGGCAAAGCCGTTTTTCAGGGGCTTGCCGGTGTTTTTGATGTCAGGAATACGAAAACCGCTCATTGCGTGGGCAAGCTCCGGGACTGCGCCTCACCATAGCGCCCGGCGCTCGCTGCCACAAGTGGCGCACTCTCGGCGGCCGATTACGGCCCGCGCGGCGCGTCTTTTCGGAGCCCGTGATAAGGTCAATGCCGTCAAATTCAAACCGAACAAGCAGAGGTTGCGATGAAACCCATCACGCAAATGTCAATCGGATTGGTGCTAATCCTGACTTTGATGCTGGCCGGTTGTGCCGATACGGATGATGCAACCACCGCCGAGCACCAGGCGCCGCCTCCGGCGACCAGCGAGCCGGTTACCTGGCGCTTCGCGCTGGAGGAAATCGAAGGCAGTGTGCAGGATGCCTACGCCCAGGAATTCGCCCGTCGCCTGGCCGAGCGCTCAGACGGCAGGATCAATATCCAGATCTTTCCATTCGGCAGCATTGGCACCTCGTCCCAGATCACCGAGATGATGCAGTCCGGCGCCCTGGAGCTGGCCTTTGCCTCGCCCGGGCATCTGGCCGATGCCATCCCTGAAGTTGGTGTTTTCACGCTGCATTTCGTGTTATCCGATGACAGCGAAATCAACCGCCGCGTGTTGTCGGATCCGAGGCTGCACGAGCTGTTGCGCGGCCCCTATCGCGACGAGGACCTGGAGCTGCTGGCCATTGTCCAGGAGGGTTGGATGGTCTGGAGCGGTGACCGGCCGCTACGCACGCCGGCAGACTTCGAAGATTTCCGCATCCGCACCATGACCTCGCCGATCCTGGTCGAGTCCTACCGCGCCTACGGCGCCAACCCGACCCCCATGCCCTACGGCGAAGTCTACAGCGGGCTGCAGCTGGGCCAGATTGACGGCCAGGTCAACCCGATCTTCGCCATCGAGGAAATGAGCTTTTACGAGGAACAGGATTATCTGACCTCGGGACGGCACGCCCAGTTCGTCGCTACCGTGGCCGCCAGCCGTCAATGGTGGGAAGGTCTGCCCGACGACCAACGCACAATGATCGAACAGGTGCGCGACGAGATGGTCGAGTGGATCGACCGCGAGCAGATTGCCTACAACGAAGAACGCCTGCAGATCATTCTCGATGCCGGCGGCACCGAGTTCATCGAGCTGAGCGAACAGGAGCGAGAGGTGTTCCGCGAGCTGAGTCTGGGTGTGCGCGAGATTTACATCGAGCAGGCCGGACCACTGGGGCGTGAAATCCTCGATACCCTGCTCGAGCTGGTC
>SLJA01000200.1 GCA_007135355.1 Wenzhouxiangella sp. | reverse complement strand
TCCGGGGGTGTTGTGGGATTCGGGGCGGGCGGGGCGCGGAAGCTGTCCCAATCTCTCAGCATCTTTACGCGCCGCAACTGCTAGATGGAACCGGCACGGTCCGTCGGGCGGCAGAGGAGGCACTTCGCGGGCACCCCGCTCCCATGAATCAGAAACCTGCAACCCAGCCGATCGCCCCGCCCGGCCCGAAGGCCCACGGCACCACCGGATGCTCGGAACCCTCTACAGGCACCCTGAATCCGAAAGACTCAGGACCGCACGCCCCGAAGTCCCCCGGCACCACCGAATTCTCCGAACCCTCCACGCACCCCTCCTTACATCCGGAACCAATCCTCAAAGTATCGGCTTGATAAACCCCATCATCCGGCTGACCCAGGCCGTGATCCAGCGCCGCTGCCAGGCCACCACCTCAGGCGCCAGGCCCACCGCTTCCGCCTGTTCGAAAAACTCCGGCGTCTCGATCAGCTCGAGCGTGTCCTGATCAGGCAGGCGGAACTGCTCGAAGCGATAGCGCGGCCACAGATCGAAGATCGGCAGCCTGCGCGAGATCCGCGCCAGGCTGCGATCGATGGCATCGAAAGGCTGGGCCAGCGGCGGCTGCATGACCGACACCCAGCTGCTTTCCGGCGCAGACACTGCGGCAATGAACTCGAGCAAGGCCGCGCTGAAGTTCGCATCGCGCACCACGATCCCGTTTTCGGTGTTGTAGAACTCCGAGCGCGGATCAAGGTTGTGCGAGGTCACGATGCTGGTGGTGCCATCGACGACCACCAGCTTGGCGTGCTGACTGATGCGCGGACCGGGCATCTCACGGGTGGCCGGTCGCGGATCGCCGCGCATGGGCGTGGTCAATCCGGCCGCGCGCTCGGCGATCAGCTCCGGATAGCGCGGGATGAACGTTTCCGGCTGCGCCGGAAACGGCTTGGCTTCGAAAAAACGCACGCCCAGGCCAGCGAGCAGGCGGGCACGCTGCTGGCGCGAGATCGCATAAACCGGAAAAGCATCGGTGGAGGCCAGAGAATTGGAACTGATCACAATCTCGACTTCGGGCGGCAAGTCGCGCAGTAATCGCTCGAAGCGGCGGGTCAGCACCACATAGGGCGTCTGGATCACGACCTGGCGCTCAGCCCCCGCGATCACCGCATGAATCCATGCCGTACTGTCATCCTCCGGCGCACGAACACCGTCGGGTCGAGTGTCCGGCAGGTCGTTGAAATACTCGACCTCGCCAACTTCGAAATGGTTCTCGGCCAGCAACCGATCCAGCCAGGCGCCGCTATCGAATTGTTCCAGCAAACGCTGGATGCGCTCTGAACGCTCCAGGGCGAGAAGCGGCTCGTGGGCCGAGTGCAGCAGGCGATACACATCGCGTGTATGGCGCGGCGGCAGGACGCGGCCATCATCCCAGAATTCATCAAAACCCTGTCGCATGCGCCCCGCGATCGGACCGCTGACCAGCACTTCAAGATCGACGAACACCATGCGTGTGTCCAGATCGAAGTAACGTGCCGAATGATTGCGGCCACCGACCAGGCCGTGGCGGTCGTCGACGGTCATCAACTTGTTGTGCATGCGCTGGTTAAGTTCGAAAAAGCAGCAGAACACGGCAGCGAAGAAACCGGCATCACTGAGCTTGGCGCGCTCCAGCACCGGCCGGTACAGGCGCACTTCGAAATTCGGATGAGCGAGTTCCAGCGCCGTCAGCAGGGCCGGGTCCGGCAGCGAGAACAAGCTGTCGACGAGCAGACGCACGCGCACACCACGGCGCGCGGCCGCCAGTAACTCATCAAGCAGCAACTGACCGGAATCGTCGAGCAGGAAAATGTAGTTCTGGATTTCGATCGAGGAGCGTGCCGAGCGAATCAGCTCCAGGCGCATGGCCAGCGCATCGTCGCCACGCTCCAGCATGATCAGCTGATGACCTGCCGCCTTCGGCTCGGGCAGACGCGAGACGATGGGTTCAGACTCGCGCTGGTCGGCGAGCAGGCCGGGATGCTCCAGTACCATGCGGTCGACCACGGCACGCTGGCTTGGACCGAGGGCGCAGGCGCCGAGCAGCGCCACCAGCAAGAAAAGCAACAGGACGCGAATCGCCATGCAGGGACCAAGCGACTGGTGGGCGCAATGTCGCCGCATGCAAATCACGTCGAAGATCCAGCCAACAATCCAGCCATGCAAGGTTCGAACCGGTGGATTACACCGGGCCGCAATCCAGCCAGATCACCTGTAAGGCCAAACCGGGCTCCGGCGCGGCGATGCAGACCTCCAGCGGTGCCGGCAGGGCCGGACGCTGCAGCGTCCAGGCTGCCGCAGCCGGCCAGTCAGCGGGCAAGCTCAAAATCTCGCCACTGTCCGGTGCCAGCGCCAGATCACGCAGGCTCTGGGCCAGGCTGCTGCCCATGGCCTTGATGCAGGCCTCGCGCACGGTCCACAGTTCCAGGAAGCGGCGCGAGCGATGGGGCTCTTCCAGCGTTTCCAGATGATCGGCCTCTTGCGGCGAAAAATAGCGCCGCCCGAGCTCGCGCGCCCGGGACAGTGCGCGGTGCTGCTCGATGTCGACCCCGACCATGATGTCGCTGGCCAGCGCCAGCGCCAGCCAGTCGCCACTATGCGACAGATTGAAGTTCAGTCCGCTGTCGGCCAGGGATGGGGCCAAGGCCGGTTTGCCGGAAGGCCCGCGAACCAGCTCGATGTCCTTGCCCGGCAGCTGCAGATAGGCGCCCAGAATCAGGCGCAGCAGGAACTGGCGACGCAGTCTGAGCGTCTGGCGCGAGGAGTGATCGCCCGCGCTCGACGCCGGCAGGGCCAGGCTATCCAGCGGGATCAACCAACACTCAACCGTGCCCGGCGGCGGCAGTGCGCGGGCGCCCACCGGCAGTTCCAGTTGCAGCAATTCGTTCATCAGGCGCAAAAACCGGCCGTACCGGCGACGCCAAAGGCGCCACAGGCCCGCGCTCGATCCAGATCGGCCGGACTCAAACCGCCCTGCCCCAGCACCGGCAGCGGGCTGCGCGCGCACAATCGCTCCAGGCCGGTCCAGCCCAGGCCCCGGGGAGTCTGATGTGGTGCCGTTCCCAGTACCGAACCGACAACGACAAAATCCAGCTTGAGCCGACCGGCGAGATCGAGCTCGGGCGCATGGTCGCAGCTCGCGCAAACCAGCTTCGCATGAGACAGCGGTCGTCTCCGGCAGCCTGCCAGGGCCGCCGCGTCCAGATGCACACCATCGGCACCGGCCGCTCGGGCCAGTTGCGCGTCACCATGAACCATCCAGCGCGCGCCGTAGGCCCGAGCCAATTCGCCACAGCGCGCGGCCAGGCCTTGCAGTGAGTCAACATCGAACTCCGGCGCGCGCAGCTGCAGCCAGCGAAAGCCGGCGGCCAGGCGCGCTTCCCAGTCAGCAAGAAAGCCCTCGATCGTGGCGAACTGTCGCGGGTCCGGACTGATAACCAGGCGTGGATCCAGCGCCAACGCCTTGAGCATGGGCCGGTCGGCGGCCGGCATCGGCAGTTCGTTCATGTCATCCAGCGCAAACCAGCCCAGCGGCTGTCCTTCACGGCCGTGCGGCTCGCCGTCCCAGTCGATCACCTCGCGCAGTTGCAGGCGTATGGTCTTTTCCGGATAAGCATGGGTCAGGCTGAGCACAGGCCTTGAGGCGCGCACTCGCAAACCCAGCTCTTCTTCAAGCTCACGGGCCAGGCCGAGCTCGGGCGCTTCACCGGACTCCAGCTTGCCACCGGGAAATTCCCAGGTGCCGGCCAGATGCTTGCCCGGCGGGCGCTGTGCCAGCAGGATGCGCCCTTGTGCGTCGCGGATCACGCCCGCGACCACGCTCAGACTCATGGCAAAGACGGCGAGGCGATGTGCCGGATCAGGTCAACTTGCCGTGGCACTGCTTGTATTTCTTGCCCGAGCCGCACGGACAAGGCTCGTTGCGACCGATCTTGCGACCCTCGCGCACGAAGGGCTCGGGACTGGCGCCCTGTCCAGCCGAAGCACCCGCTTCAGGCGCCGGCGCGCCGGCCGTGGCCGATGCGGCCTGGGCATGCTGGAACTGCATCGGCGCCTCGCGCCGCCGGCGCTGCTCGACCGCATCGACATCCTCTTCGCTGCGAATGCGCACGCGCGCCAGGGCCTTCATCACTTCCAGCTTCATGGTGTCGAGCATGGTGGTGAACATTTCGAAACCTTCGCGCTTGTACTCCTGCTGCGGCTTCTTCTGCGCAAACGAGCGCAGGTTGATGCCACGGCGCAGGTAGTCCATGCTGGCCAGGTGTTCTTTCCACTGCTGGTCGAGAATGCTCAGCATCAAGGCCTTCTCGAACTGGCGCATGACCTCAGGTCCGGTCAGGTCTTCCTTGGCCTGGAAGTGGGCCTCGACGCGATCCATGATCTTTTCGCGCAAGCCCGCCTCGTCCAGATCGGCATCCGCCTCCAGCCAGTCCCGGATCGGGACCTCGATGCCGAAATCACCGGCCAGCGCTTTTTCCAGACCTTCCGGATCCCACATCTCGTCGATGGATTCCGGCGGGATGTACTGGCTGATCAGGTTGTCGAAGCTCTCCTCGCGAATCGAGTCGATCAGATCCTTGACGTCCTCGGACTCCATCAGCT
>SLJA01000337.1 GCA_007135355.1 Wenzhouxiangella sp. | reverse complement strand
GCTTTGACGGCGATGCGCGGGTCATGGTCTGTCATGCCCGTTTTGATGAGCTGGACCGGGTGGCCCGTGACCAGTCGATCCACGGGCGTGTCACCGGCCTGCTGATGGATCTCGGCGTGTCCTCGCCGCAGCTGGACGACCCGGGCCGGGGTTTTAGTTTTCGCGATGACGGTCCGTTGGACATGCGCATGGACCCGACCCGGGGTCAGCCGGCTTCGGCCTGGCTGGCCCATGTTGATGAAGATGAACTGACGCGAGTGATTCGCGACTACGGCGAAGAACGATTTGCACGCAGGATCGCAAGAAGCATCGTGAAGGCGAGAACCGAGCAGCCCCTGACCGGCACCGCCCAACTGGCCGCTGTCGTCGCCGCGGCGGCGGGTCCGTCGGCACCCGAGCGACATCCGGCCACTCGGACCTTTCAGGCGATCCGAATTTATATCAACGATGAACTCGGTGCACTCGAGCGTGCACTGGCGCTGGGTGTCGATATTCTGGCGCCGGGCGGGCGTTTTGTCGTGATCAGCTTTCATTCCCTGGAGGATCGCCGGGTCAAGCAGGCCTGGCGCGCGCTCGCCAAGCCGCCGGCCGGATCGCGCCGGATGCCGCTGGCGCGTCCTTTCCGGCCGCGCTTGAAACTGGTCGGCGGCCTGGTGCGTCCGGATGCGGCTGAATGCGCCGCCAATCCGCGCGCCCGCAGCGCCCGCATGCGCGTGGCGGAGAAGTTATGCGAGGAGGCGGCATGATGCGCTGGCTGCTGTTTGCGCTGCTTTTGATCTGCCTGCTGGCCAGCGCCATCGGCATCGTTGTCTTGCGTCACGAGTCGCGCCAGCTGTTCGGGGCGCTGCAGGCGGCTGCCGCGGATCGGGACGTGGCCAGCGTGGAGTGGAGCCGGCTGCAGCTGGAGCAGGCCTGGCTGGCGGAAACCGGACGTGTCGAGCGCCAGGCGCGTGAGCGCCTGAACATGCAGCGGCCGGGTCAGGTCGGCATCCTGGTGGAGCAGCGATGAGCGCGCCGAATCCACATGCGCGTCGCCTTATTCGCGTCTGGCTGACCGCCGCGATCATGCTGGCCGCGGCGCTGCTGATGGTCTTGCGCGCGGTCAACCTGCAAATTACAGAAGCGGACTTTCTGCAGGGCCAGGGTGAGGCCCGCTTCCTGCGCCAGGTGGCTATTCCGACCGTGCGCGGCAATATTCTGGATCGCAATGGCGAGCCACTGGCTGTTTCCACCCCGGTCGAATCGGTCTGGGCCCATCCGGGTGAGCTGCTGCAGGCGGCAGATCGCTTGCCGGAGCTGGCCGAGCTGCTTGAGACGCCGGTTGATGCGCTTGAACGCAGACTGACCCAGCGTGCAACGCGAGAGTTCGTGTGGCTGCGTCGGCGCATCAACCCGGATCTGGCCGAGGAAGTTCGCCAGCTTGCCATCCCGGGCGTGTTTTTCCAGCGCGAATACCGGCGCTTTTATCCCACCGGTGAGGTAACCGCCCAGGTTCTTGGCGTCACCAACATCGACGATGTCGGACAGGAAGGTCTCGAGCTGGCCTACAACGCCTGGCTGCAAGGTGAGCCGGGCGCCAAGCGCGTGATCAAGGATCGACTGGGTCGGGTGGTGCAGAACGTCGAGCTGGTGCGTGATGCCAGGCCAGGCCGCGATCTGCAGCTGACGCTGGATCGGCGTTTGCAGTACCTGGCTTTTCGCGAACTCAAAGCCGGTGTGCTGGAGTTTGGGGCCAGTTCCGGCACGGTGGTGGTGCTGGATGTCACCAGCGGTGAAATTCTGGCCATGGTGAATTTCCCGTCTTATAACCCCAACGCGTCGATGCGTGCCGTGGGCGAAAACATGCGCAATCGGGCGCTGACCGACGTCATCGAGCCGGGATCGGTGATCAAGCCGTTTGCCGTGGCCGCGGCCATGGAGGCCGGCCTGGCTTATCCAGAGATGTTGATCGACACCTCACCGGGCACCATGCGGGTGTCCGGGCACACCATTCGCGATATTCGCAACTTTGGTCCGCTGACGGTGGAAGGCGTGTTGGCGCGCTCGTCCAATGTCGGCATGGTGCAATTGGTGTTGTCGATGGACGCGCGCCATTTGTGGGGGCTGTATTCACGCCTGGGTTTCGGAACGGTGACGGGAACCGGATTTCCGGGCGAGTCGGCCGGCGTCTTGCGCGATTTTGAGCGCTGGCGCAAGCTTGAGCAAGCGACCTTGTCTTATGGCTATGGCTTGTCGGTCACTCCGCTGCAGTTGGTGCGGGCGATGGCGGCGATCGCGGATGATGGCCGCTTGCGCCAGCCGACGTTCATCTTGGGCAGCGAAAATCCGGTCGTTTCGGTCATGGATCCGGCGCTGGCGCGCGACGTGAACCGCATGCTGGAGGCATCGACGCTGGAAGGCAGTACGGGAACTCGCGCCCGGGTTGCTGCTTATCGCGTCGCCGGCAAGACCGGTACCACGCGCAAGATCGGGGCCGGCGGCTACGAATCGCGTTACGTCTCCAGTTTCGCCGGTTTCGCGCCAGCCTCGCGGCCCCAGCTGGCGGCCGTCGTCGTGATCAATGAGCCCAGCAACGGGGTCTTTTTCGGCGGTGCCGTGGCGGCGCCGGTCTTCAGTCGCGTTATGGAGGCCGCGCTACGCCTGTTCAGTATCCCGCCGGACGATATTGACTTGTTGATGGCGGCGAGCGGAGAGCGTCCATGAGCGGTCAGGCGCCCCGTATGAGTTGGTCCGTCTTGCTCGACGGTTTGGCCTGTCCGGAACGCGATGTCGGCATCACTGACCTGTGTCTGGACTCGCGCCAGGTTGGGCCAGGTGCCCTGTTCGTCGCCTTGCAGGGCGGCAGCCGTCATGGTGCTGATTTCATCGAAAACGCCATCGCTGCCGGCGCGGCGGCCGTCTTGCACGACAAGCGCGCGGCCCTGGCGGGTGACCTGGCCGTGCCGGCTATCGGGGTAGCGCAGCTGGAGCACCATCTGCCAACCCTGGCCCAGCGCTTCTGGCGGGACGTGTCGGCCATGGATCTGGTCGCCGTGACCGGCACCAATGGCAAGACGTCGGTGGCCTGGTTGCTGGCGCAGGCACTAGACGCTGCCATGCTGGGCACGCTGGGCATTGGCCGTCCCGGTGCGCAGCGAGTCGGAACCCACACCACGCCGGATCTGTTCACGGTTTATCGCGAATTGGCCGGTTTGGCGCGAGACGGCGTCGAGCGGGTGGTGCTCGAAGCTTCTTCGCATGCGCTGGATCAGGGCCGGCTCAAGGGCTTGCAATTCAGCTGCACGATCTTTACCGGTCTGGGGCACGACCATCTCGACTATCACCACGATCTGGAGGCCTACTTCGAAGCCAAGGCCCGTCTGTTTACCGAGTTCGCCAGCCAGCGGCAGATCATCAACCTGGACAACGCGCGCGGCAGCGACCTGGCCGCCCGACTGGATCTGGCGTCCGGGCTGATCGGTTACACCCTCGGCGACCATCGCGCCGCCAGGGCCCGTCTTGAGCCGCTGCGCATTGATCTGTCCGGTTTGCAGGCCCGTTTGCAGGTCGATGATCGCCACATCGATCTGGAATCGGGTCTGCTGGGCCGGATCAACCTGCACAATCTGGCCATTGTTGCGCTGGAGCTGGACGCGCGCGGCCGGTCGCCGCGGGCCATTGCAGCAAGCGTCGCCCGCCTGCAGCCCGTACCCGGCCGCATGCAGGCGCTTCATGACGACCAGGGCAGGGTGGTGGTGGTTGACTATGCCCATACCCCGGACGCACTGGAAAACGTGCTGCTCAGTTTGCGTGAACTGGGGGCAGAGCGCATCTGGTGTGTTTTTGGCTGCGGCGGCGAACGGGATGCGGAAAAACGTCCGCGCATGGGTCGGATCGCCGAGTCGCTGGCGGATCAGATCATCCTGACCGACGACAACCCGCGCGGTGAGGACGGTACAGCCATCATTCGGGCGATCCAGGCCGGTCAGCATCGACCGGAGCGCAGCCGCGTGATTCGCGATCGCGAGGCTGCCATCATCACCGCCCTGCGGGAGAGCGGTGCTGGCGATCTGGTGCTGGTGGCCGGCAAGGGTCATGAAACCGAGCAAATCATCGGCGAGCGGCGTCTGCCTTTTTCAGATGCCGAGGTCGTTCGACGCTACCTGAAGGAGGCCGCCTGATGCGCTTGCGCTTGATTGACTTGACCGAATGCACCGGTGGGTCCGTGCACGGAGCCGATGTCGAGATCACCGGCTTGGCCCATGACAGTCGGCGGGTCAAGCCGGGCGATTTATTTGCCGCCCTGCCGGGAGAACGCGTCGACGGCCACGATTATGTTGGCCGTGCCCTGCGTGCCGGTGCGGCCGCGGCCTTGGTAACGCGCGCGGTTGACGCGCCGGGCCCACAGTTGATCGTCCCCGATGTTCGTCTGGCCATGGGCCAGGTGGCATCGCACTGGCGCTCGCAGTTGCCGGTTCGCATGGTGGGTATCACCGGCAGCAACGGCAAGACCACGGTCAAGGAAATGACCGCCGCCGTGCTGAGTACCGCCGGCCCGACCTGGTCGACCCAAGGCAATTACAACAATGAAATCGGTTTGCCCCTGACCCTGGCCGGCCTGCAGCCCGCGCACCGCTACGCCGTCATCGAAATGGGCGCGGCCCGGGCGGGTGATATTCGCTACCTGGCCGAAATGGCGGGACCGCAAGTGGGTGTGGTGACCAATGCCGGACCGGCTCACCTGGAAACCATGGGCAGCATTGAGGGCGTGGCCAGAACCAAGGGTGAGATGTATGGGGCCTTGGCGCGCGATGGTGTGGCCATCATCAATGCCGACGATCGTTTCGCCGACTTCTGGCGCGGCCTGGCCGGTTCACGCCGCGTCTTGACTTTTGGGCTGCAGGCTTCGGCGGACGTTCACGCGCGCATCCAGGATGGCCGTGTCGTGGTGACGGTCGCCGGTCGAGAGTATCCATTCCGCCCCGCCTTGCCCGGCCGCCATAACCTGGTCAACGCGCTGACTGCCTTGGCCATCAACCACGCATTCGAGCTGCCTGCCGAACCCGCGCTTGGCGCGCTGGAAGGCATGCACAGCCTGCCGGGGCGACTGCAGCGTCGCCACCATGCTCGCGGTTGGGCGCTGATCGATGACACCTACAACGCCAATCCGGCCTCGTTGTATGCGGGCTTGCAGGTGCTCGCCGAACTGGGTGGGGAGCGCTGGCTGGTGCTGGGCGACATGGCCGAACTGGGGCAAGACTCGGACAAGCTGCATGCGGAAATGGGGCAGGCAGCGGCCGACCTGGGCGTGCGCCGTTTGTATTGCGTCGGCCAGTCCAGCCGGTTGAGTTGCGAGGTTTTCGGTGCCCGCGGGCGCCATTTCTCTTCGCATGAAGCCTTGCTGGAAGCGTTGCGCGAGGATCTGCTGCCCGGCGTCAACTGCCTGGTCAAAGGATCGCGTTCGATGGCCATGGAGCGCATCGTCAACGGCCTGTTCGAGGGAGACAACTGATGCTGGTGTGGCTGTTTGAACAGTACCTGGCTCGCGATGTGGCGCTGTTCGGTTTCATCACCTTCCGCACCATCATGGCGGCGCTGACGGCAATGGCGGTTTCGCTGGTGATCGGGCCGTTCTTTATCCGCCACATGGCGGCGCGTCAGTATGGGCAGCCGATTCGCGAACTGGGCCCCGACAGTCACCAGATCAAGGCGGGTACGCCGACCATGGGCGGGGCGATGATCCTGATTGCCATCGTGGTCAGTACGCTGCTTTGGGCGGATCTGGGCAATCGCTACATCTGGACCGTCCTGTTTGTGACGATTGCCTTCGGCCTGATCGGTTTTGTCGACGATTACCGCAAGCTGCGAGACAAAAGCAGCGATGGCTTGCCGGCGCGCTGGAAGTATCTGTTGCAGTCGCTGGCTGCGCTGGCCGTGGGCTTGTTCCTGTACTACAGCGCCGATGTGCCGGCCAACACACAGCTGTTTGTGCCGTTTTTCAAAGACATTGCCATTCCGCTGGGTTTCGGTTTCGTCGTGCTGACTTACTTTGTCATTGTGGGTTCGTCCAATGCTGTGAATTTGACCGATGGTCTGGACGGTTTGGCGATCATGCCGGCGGTGTTCGTGGCCACCGGTCTTGGCATTTTCGCCTACGCGACCGGCCATGCGGTGTTCGCCGACTACCTGCAGATCGCGCATGTGCCGGGAGTGGGTGAACTGGCCATTTTCTGCAGTGCACTGGCCGGTGCCGGGCTGGGTTTTTTGTGGTTCAACACCTATCCGGCCTCGGTGTTCATGGGCGATATCGGCGCGCTGGCCGTCGGTGCTGCGCTGGGACTGGTTGCGGTTGCCGTGCGTCAGGAAATCGTTTTTGTCGTCATGGCCGGTATCTTCGTGATCGAAACGTTGTCGGTGATTCTGCAGGTGACTTCCTACAAACTTACCGGCAAGCGAATTTTCCGCATGGCGCCGATTCACCATCACTTCGAACTCAAAGGCTGGCCGGAGCCGAAGGTGATTGTGCGTTTCTGGATCATTTCGGTAATGCTCGTACTGGCCAGCCTGGCCACCCTGAAGATTCGGTGATGCGATCATGAGCGCAATCCGACAGGCCAGACGATGGAAGGATGTCCCCCGCAATGTCGGGCTGGATGCCTATCTGTTGGTGCCAGCGCTCGGCTTGATGGCGATCGGCGTGGTGATGGTGGCGTCGACCTCGATTGCCATCGCCGAGCAGTTTTCGGTCTCATCCTGGCACTTTGTCACCCGCCATCTGGTGTTTATCCTGCTGGGGCTGGCCTTGGCCGGCAGCCTGCGTGTGCTGGGTAGTCAACACCTGGAACGCGTCGCCGGTTATTGCCTGCTGGCATCAATCGCGATCCTCTTGTTGCCGTTCATTCCCGGTTTGGGGCACGAAGTCAACGGATCCACTCGCTGGATCAACCTGGGAATTGTCAGATTCCAGGTGGTCGAGGCGGTCAAGCTGCTGATGATCGTGTTCGTGGCCGGCTATCTGGCTCGCCGACCCGAGCTGCATCGAGCCCGCTTCATTGATGCGCTCAAACCGCTGATCGCCGCTGGTGTCATTGGTGTCGTCTTGCTCAAGCAGCCCGATATGGGCTCGGCGGTGGTCATTGCGGCCATCGTCGGCGGCATGGTGTGGCTGGCCGGCGCGGCCTGGCGTCATCTGTTCGTGCTCGGCGCCTGCAGCCTGCCGCTGTTCGGCTTTGCTGCCCTGGAACCGTATCGTTTCCAGCGCGTGATGACTTTCGTCGATCCCTGGTCCGATCCCTTCAACGCCGGCTTCCAGCTGACCCAGGCCTTGATCGCGGTGGGGCGCGGCCAGATCACCGGCGTCGGACTGGGCGCCAGCGTGCAAAAGTTGTTCTACCTGCCCGAGGCCCATACCGACTTCATTTTTGCGGTCCTGGCCGAAGAGTTCGGCCTGATTGGCATTGGCGTAGTACTGGTGTTGTTCGGCGTGCTGATTGGCCGCATGCTGCAGATTGGCGTCATCGCCCAGCGCATGGAAAAACCATTCCAGGCGTTCATCTGCTGGGGTGTCGCCCTGTGGCTCGGTATCCAGTCGCTGGTCAGTATCGGCGTCAACCTGGGTGTTCTGCCGACCAAGGGCCTGACCCTGCCGTTGATCTCGTCGGGCGGATCCAGCCTGCTGATGACCATCCTGGCCATCGGCCTGGTTGTGCGCATCCAGTGGGAGCTGCAGCAGGAAAACCTGAGCCGGCCACGCCGGCGCGAACGGTGGGCCGTATGACGGCTCCGCGCATCATGATCATGGCAGCCGGCACCGGTGGACATATTTTCCCGGGCCTGGCCGTTGCTCGAGCGCTGATCGCCCAGGGTGCGGAGGTGAGCTGGTTGGGCACGCCGCACGGGTTGGAAAATCGCCTGGTCCCGGCTGCCGGCTTGGCGCTGGACCGGATCGGCATCAGTGGCTTGCGCGGCCGCGGCTTGGCGGGCTGGCTGGCCGCGCCGGTACGCGTGCTGCGCGCCATGCTGCAGGCACGCGCCATTTTCCAGCGCCGGCGGCCGCAGTGTGTGCTCAGTATGGGCGGTTATGTGGCCGGGCCCGGGGGGCTTATGGCGCGGCTGATGGGTGTGCCTCTGGTCATTCACGAACAGAACGCGGTGGCCGGGTTGACCAATCGCCTGCTGCGGCCGCTGGCGCGCCGCAGTCTGAGTGGTTTTCCGGGCGTGCTGAAAGATACCGAGCATTGTGGTAACCCGGTGCGCGATGACATTCTTGCCCTGCCGACGCCGGCCGAGCGTGCGGTTGGCCGCGGTGGCCGGCTGCGTCTGCTGGTGATTGGTGGCAGTCAAGGCTCGGCGGCGCTAGGAGAGATCGTGCCGCGCGCGCTGGCCCTGCTGACCGCGGATGATCGGCCGCGGGTGTTGCACCAGGGCGGCCGGCAACATACGCATACCACGCAAAATTACAAACAGCTCGGGGTCGAGGCCGAGGTGGTCGAATTCATCGACGATATGGCCACCGCCTGGGCTGATGCCGACCTGGCGATCTGCCGCGCCGGTGCGCTGACCATCGCCGAGCTGGCCGCAGCCGGAGTGGCAGCCTTGTTGGTGCCGTTTCCGCACGCGGTCGACGACCACCAGACGGCCAACGCGCGTTTTCTGGCCGACGCCGGTGCGGCCTGGCTGGAAGCAGAGTCTGATTTGACCCCGGAGCGCCTGGCGGCGCGGCTGCAGGCGCTGACGCGTGAGGAGTTGACCGCCATGGCCGGCAAAGCGCGTGCGCTGGCTCGACCGGATGCAGTGGATCGTGTGGTTACTGCTTGCCTGGAGGTGGCGGCATGACGCGCGGCCAGCGACCGGCGACCGGCCTGATGCATCGGGTCCGGCAGATTCATCTGGTCGGCATTGGGGGAGCCGGCATGAGCGGCATTGCTGAAGTGCTGCTGAATCTCGGCTTCGAGATCAGCGGTTCGGATCTTGCCGATGGTGACACCGTAGGCCGCTTGCGCGCGCTTGGCGCCCGAGTGGAGATCGGTCACCGCGCGGAACATTTGGGCGAGGCCGATGTGCTGGTCGTCTCCAGCGCCGTGGCCACCGACAACCCGGAGCTGGTGGCCGCGCGCGAGCGCCGCACGCCGGTAGTGGCCCGGGCCGAGATGCTCGGCGAACTGATGCGTTTTCGCCACGGTATTGCGGTTGCCGGCACCCATGGCAAGACCACCACAACCACCTTGCTGGCCGGGATTCTGGCCCATGCAGGTCTGGATCCGACCTTTATCATCGGCGGGCTGGTCAACGCCTTCGGCAGCAATGCGCGCATGGGCGAGGGACGCTATCTGGTCGCCGAGGCCGACGAGAGCGATGCCTCTTTTTTGCAGCTGCAGCCGGTGATTTCGGTCGTCACCAACATCGATCGCGATCACCTCGACGCCTACCAGGGCAGCTTCGATCGTCTGCAACACGCCTTTCTGGAATTCTTGCATCACCTGCCGTTTTTCGGAGTGGCCGTGATGTGCATCGATGATCCCCATGTCGCCCAGCTGGTGCCCGAAGTGGGTCGCAACGTGGTCACCTATGGGTTTGACGAGGCTGCGGACGTGCGCGCCACGGAACTCAGCCAGAGTGGCCGCAGCATGCGTTTTCTGCTGTGGCTGCCGGATCATCCCGAGGGCCTGCCGGTGAGCCTGAGCCATCCGGGACGGCACAACGTACAAAACGCGCTGGGCGCTGCCGCGGTGGCCTGGGAGTTGGGGCTGTCCTCCGACGATATCGTCGTCGGCCTCGAGGCTTTTGCCGGCATCGGTCGGCGCTTTGCTGAAATCGGCGAACTTGAGTTTGATGGCAAACGCGCCCTGGCCTTCGAAGATTATGGTCACCATCCGACTGAACTGGATGCGGTGCTGCAGGCCGCGCGGTCTGGCTGGCCGGACAAACGCCTGGTGTTGGTGTTCCAGCCACATCGTTATACGCGCACGCGTGACCAGTTCGACGCGTTCGCGCGCGTGCTCGGTGAAGTCGATCAGTTGGTTTTGACCGATATCTATGCCGCCGGCGAGACCGCGGTGGCCGGGATTGATTCGGATGCGCTGGCACGGGCCATCACCCAGCGCAGCGAGACTGCCATTCGGCGCGTGGGAACGATCGACGAGGTCGTTCCGGCATTGTCTGAACTGGTACAGGACGATGATCTTTTGTTGCTGATGGGCGCCGGGGACGTTGGCCGCCTGGGCCAGGGCTTGCGCAAGCGCGTGCAGCAAGGGGTGGCGCATGACTGAGCGTGACGTCCATCGTCTCGGCCACGTGGCCCTCGTGCTTGGGGGTGACAGCGCCGAGCGCGAGATTTCTCTGCGTGGTGGACAAGCCGTGGCCGCTGCGCTGGAACGGCTGGGGGTGCAGTTCAGCGTGGTCGATGGCCCCCGACGTCTGTTGGAACAGATCGCGGCCGGGCATTTCGATCGCGTCTTCAATCTGCTGCATGGGCGCGGCGGTGAAGACGGTGCCTTGCAGGGCGCGCTGCGGCTGTATGGCGTGCCGGTCACCGGCTCCGGTGTGTTGGGCTCGGCACTGACCATGGACAAGGTGCAGACCAAGCGCGTGTGGAGCGCCTGCGGGCTGCCGACTCCCGCCTGGCGCGTGATGTCCGGCGCTGAAGATTCGGCAGCAGTTGATTCGGCAGCAGTTGATTCGGCGGTCGAGGCAATGGTCCAGGCGCTGGGTCTGCCGCTGTTCGTGAAGCCCGCTCGCGAGGGCTCGAGTATTGGCATGAGCCGTGTGACGGTGGCCGATGAACTGGGGCCGGCACTGGAGCGCGCGCGGATGCACGACGACTGCGTGCTGGTCGAACAACTCATCCGCGGTCGCGAGTTTACCGCAGCGGTGCTCGGCGAACAGGTGCTGCCGCTGATCGAGCTGCGCACCGGCCGCGAATTTTACGACTACGAGGCCAAGTACGAGTCCGGCGACACCCAGTATCTGTGCCCGTGCGAACTGCCGGAGCCGCTGGCGGCCGAGCTGGCCCGGCTGTGCCTGCGGGCCTTCGAGGTGGTCGGCGCGTCCGGCTGGGGTCGAGTCGATTTCATGCTCGACGAGAACGATCAACCGTGGTTGCTGGAGGTCAACACCACACCCGGCATGACGGAGAAATCACTGATGCCCATGGCGGCGCGTGCCGCCGGTATTGAATTTGAGGAACTGGTATGGCGAATCCTGAACCGTTGCCGGAACGATTGATCAGTCCGGCAACGCTGGCCACGGTCGTTGTGCTCGGCAGCCTGCTGATCGGCGGGCTGTGGTTGCGCAGCGGCCTGATCGGTGCCGAACAGTGGCCGATTCGATGGCTGGACGTGGAGGGTGATCTGCATCGGACCAGCGCCAGCCAGATTCGCTCCGCTGCGTACGGTCCGGCCTCGCGCGGTTTTTTCGGTGCCGATCTGCTCAAGGTGCGCGCGGAAATCGAACAGTTGCCGTGGGTGGCCCGCGCCGAAGTCAGCCGTTACTGGCCGGATGCCTTGTTGATTCGTGTTGAGGAACACCGCCCGGTGGCGCGCTGGAACGAGGCCGGACTATTCAGCCATCGAGGCGAAGTTTTCGAGGCCAGCGGCAGCCACGCCATGCAGGGTCTGGCCCGCTTGAGCGGACCCGAAGCGCGCCGCCAGGAGGTGTGGGAATCGTGGCAATGGATGCGTGGAGATCTGGCCGGCATCGGTGTCGATGTTGCTGCCTTAGGTGTCGATGAGCGTGGTGCTTGGACGCTCACGCTGGATAGTGGTCTGGAGCTCAAGCTGGGGCGTGAAATGGTTCGCAAGCGTTTGCAGCGCTTCGTTCAGGTACACGAGGAGCTGCGCATGAACGGGCGGCGTCCGGTTCGAATCGACCTGCGCTACACCAATGGTCTGGCGATTCGCTGGGCACCGGATACAGCAGCCGAGGGAGATCAGCATGGCTAAACGCCCGGATAAATCGCTGGTGGTCGGGCTGGATATCGGCACCAGCAAAATCGTCGCCATCGTGGGCGAGATTCAGCCGGACGGCCAGGTCGAGGTGATCGGTCTGGGTTCGCATCCCTCGCGCGGGCTGAAGCGCGGCGTGGTGGTGGATATCGAGTCGACCGAGCAGTCGATCCAGCGCGCCGTGGAAGAGGCCGAGCTGATGGCGGACTGTGAAATTCACTCGGTGTTTGCCGGCATCGCCGGTACTCATGTCAGTTCCAAGAACTCCCATGGCGCGGTGGCTATTCGCGACAAGGAAGTCACCGAGGGCGATCTTGAGCGCGTTCTTGAGTCCGCCCGCGCCGTGGCCGTGCCGGCCGATCAGCAGATTGTGCACGTGCTGCCGCAGGAATACATCATCGACTCGACCGATGGCATCCGACAGCCGGTCGGCATGTCGGGCGTGCGCCTGGAGGCGCGGGTGCATCTGGTGTTTGCCGCGGTCAGCGCAGTGCAGAACGTAAGCAAGTGCGTGGCCCGCTGCGGGCTCCAGGTTGATGACCTGATCCTGCAGCAGTTGGCGTCCAGCTACGCCGTGCTCAGTGATGACGAGAAGGATCTGGGTATTGCCCTGGTTGATATCGGCGCCGGCACCACTGATGTGGCCGTGTTCACCGATGGCGCGATTCGCCACACCATGTGCATTCCGATTGCCGGTGACCTGGTCACCAACGACATCGCCGTGGCCCTGCGCACGCCGACGGTGCATGCCGAGGAAATCAAGATCAAGTACGCCTGCGCGCTGGAACAGATGGCCAGTTCCGATGAAACCATCCAGGTGCCCAGCGTCGGTGATCGGCCGCCACGGCGGCTGGAGCGTCAGACCCTGGCCCAGGTGGTCGAGGCGCGCTATCGGGAGTTATTCAATCACGTCAACAAGCAGCTCAGGCAGTCGGGTTTCGATTCCATGGTCCCGGCCGGCCTGGTGCTGACCGGCGGCGGCGCGAAGATGGAAGGGGTGACGGAGTTGGCCGAAGAAATCCTGCATATGCCGGTGCGCCTCGGCAGCCCGCAAGGCGTGGTCGGTCTGTCCGAGGTGGTCAATAACGAAATTCACGCCGCCGGCGTGGGTCTGCTGCTGTATGGCAGCCGAATGGAAAGCAGTGCGCGGCGCCCGATGATCGGGCGTGGCCGCGATGGAATCTGGAGCCGGGTCAAAAGCTGGTTCCAGGGAGATTTTTGATGCAGTGCCCTGCGCTTTGGTCTGGGCAAGGCCGTGGTCCGGCGATGCGTAACACCCGTCAAGAAGGTGGCATTGCCGGTCCTTTTTTCCCGGCCGAAATTGGTTGATTGTTGATTTGTTTTCATGCGAGCGAGGAGTTAAACGTTATGCCTTTTGAATTGATTGAAAATTACACACCCGGAGCCACCATCAAGGTGGTGGGCATCGGCGGCGGCGGCGGCAACGCCGTGCGCCAGATGATGGACGCCGAAATCGAGGGCGTAGAGTTTATCTGCGTCAACACCGATTCCCAGGCCCTGCGCCATTTTGCCGGGAAGTCCACCCTGCAGATCGGGTCCAGCGTGACCAAGGGACTGGGCGCCGGCGCCAACCCCGAGGTCGGGCGCCAGGCGGCGTTGGAGGACCGCGACCGGATCAGCGAAATGCTGGCCGGCTCGGACATGGTCTTCATCACCGGCGGCATGGGCGGCGGCACCGGCACTGGGGCGGCCCCTGTGGTGGCGCAAACGGCCAAGGAAATGGGCATTCTGACCGTCGCCGTGGTCACCCGGCCGTTTCCGTTCGAAGGTCAGCGCCGCATGGCCGTGGCGCAACAGGGCATCGACGAACTGGGTCACCATGTCGATTCTCTCATCACCATTCCCAATGCCAAGTTGTTGAGTGTATTGGGCGACGAGATCACCCTGCTCAACGCCTTCAAGGCCGCCAACCAGGTGCTGTCAGGTGCCGTTCAGGGGATTGCGGAACTGATTACCCGCCCCGGCTTGATCAACGTTGACTTTGCCGACGTGCGCACCGTCATGAGTGAGATGGGGATGGCAATGATGGGAGCGGGTAGCGCATCGGGTGAAGATCGTGCGCTGATGGCGGCTCAGTCGGCGATCGGTTCGCCGCTGTTGGAAGATGTCAATCTCAACGGCGCCTGCGGCATTCTGGTCAACATCACCGCCGGCATGAACCTCAGCATGAAAGAGTTCGAGGAGGTGGGAACCACCATCGCCGATCTGGCCAGCGACGATGCCACGGTCGTGATTGGAACCGTTATCGATCCGGATATGACCGATGAGATAAGGGTTACCGTGGTGGCGACAGGTTTGGGTGAGCAGCGCCCGCAGCGGCGCGAAAAGCCGGTGCGGGTGGTGCGGACCGGCACCGACAACCTTCCGATGTTTTCGGCCGGGCGACGTGAAGATCCGGCGTCGTCGGGGCGCCCGGACCATGGCGGAGGGAGAGTGGAAGGCGGCGAGGGTAGCCGGCGTCTGTTCGGTGAGCAGAAAGAACTGGACTATCTCGATATTCCGGCTTTTCTGCGCAACCAAGCCGACTAGATCACAGATTCTCGACTCGCATTGGCGATGGCCGGCCCGGCCGGTCATCGCTTGCGCCTGGAGTGAGTGTAAAAAAACAACAAAGGCGTTGCCCAAAAACAACAAATGTTGCTAAAAGACCAAAATATTGTTTTTTTGTGACCCGCTCTTATGCTAGTATCGCTGCGTTGTTACCGTGTTTACCAGCGAAGCGAGGTCGAATTGGTCAGTCAACGCACCCTGAAAAACGTCATTCGAGCGACCGGCGTCGGCTTGCACACCGGGGAAAAAGTCATCATGACCTTGCGGCCGGCTCCGGTGAATACCGGTATTGTGTTCCGGCGAATCGATCTGAACCCGGTTGTGGAGATCTCTGCGGATCCCCATCAGGTTGGAGATACAGCCCTGTCGACCACCCTGGTCGATCGCGGGGTCCGGGTGGCCACCATTGAGCATCTGATGTCTGCGTTGGCCGGCTTGGGGATCGACAATCTGTATGTTGACCTCACTGCATCGGAAGTGCCAATCATGGACGGTAGTGCGGGTCCGTTTGCTTTCCTGGTGCAGTCGGCTGGTATTGCCGAGCAACGCGCGGCCAAGCGCTTCATTCGCATTCGCAAAACCGTGGAGGTGCGGGACGGTGACAAGTGGGTCCGGTTCGAGCCCCGTGACGGTTTTCAGGTCAGTTTCACCATTGATTTCGATCATCCTGCCATCCGCAGTGCATCTTGCCAGGCTGAGCTGGATTTCTCCACGACTTCCTATCTGAAGGAAATCGCTCGGGCGCGTACGTTTGGCTTCATGCGCGATATTGAGTACCTGCGCGAACGTAATCTGGCGCTGGGCGGGAGCATGGACAATGCCGTGGTGCTGGACGATTTTCGCGTGCTCAACCCTAACGGCTTGCGCTACGAAGACGAGTTTGTCAAACACAAGGTGCTCGACGCCATCGGCGATCTTTATTTGCTGGGGCGCAACGTGCTGGGCAAGTTCACCGGATTCAAGTCAGGTCATGAGCTCAACAACTTGTTGTTGCGCGCGCTCATGGCTGACGCCCGAGCCTGGGAAGAAGTCAGTTTCGAAGATCCGGCGGAAGCGCCCATTTCTTACGCCCAGCCGGCTCAGGTCGTTTAACCGAGCTACTGGCCCGGCGTGTCGCGCCAGGGCGCAACTATGACTCGAGCGCGAGTGAGCGCACCTGGCCACAAACGGCGCGCGGCAGCCAGCGCGGTGTCAGCTTCCAGTCGTGCTCGAGCGGCCCAGGCGGATGATTGAACCGCCAGCACCAAGGTCTCGCCCTCGACGCAGGCGACGCGCAGATGATTGCGACACCATTCGGCCAAGGCCGGCTTGACGGCCCGGTCCAGGGCGTCGAACTGGCGTTGGGCCCGCATCAACTGTGCCAGCTTGCCGGAACCGTCCAGGACCTGGTTCAGGGTCTTTTCGGCCGGTGTTTCCATCCAGGTGCCCTGGGCTGGTTGGGATCAGGCTTTAGTGTAGCTGGCTCCCACGGTACAATGCGAGGCTGACTTGCGGCGGGCCCTGCCTGCCCCAAGCTAGAACACACTCTGCCTGCAGATTTTCGGACCATTCATGTTCAAGACCCTGATTACCAAGCTCGTCGGGAGCCGCAACGAGCGCCTTATCAAGCAACTGCAGAAACAGGTTGCTGCCATTAACGAGCTCGAAGCGGCCTTCAAGGAGCTGTCCGACGAGGCCTTGAAGGCGAAGACCGAAGAATTCCGCCGCCGTTATGGCGACGGTGAGTCACTCGACGCCCTCCTGCCGGAGGCCTTTGCCGCCGCGCGGGAAGCTTCCGTGCGCACGCTGGGCCTGCGCCACTACGATGTCCAGCTGATCGGCGGCATGGTGCTGCACCAGGGCAAGATCGCCGAAATGAAAACCGGCGAGGGCAAGACCTTGATGGCGACCCTGGCGGTGTATCTCAACGCCATCGCCGACGAGGGCGTGCACGTGGTCACCGTCAACGATTACCTGGCCCGCCGCGACGCGGCCTGGATGAAGCCGATCTACGACGCGCTGGGC
>SLJA01000065.1 GCA_007135355.1 Wenzhouxiangella sp. | reverse complement strand
TCAGTGGCACCCAGGCGCCAGCAACCCGTCCGTATCGCCGATCACGTAAAGCCCCTTGGCGGGCGGAAAGGCGGCCCCACACCCCGCCGACCCGATACCCCGCCGACCCCCAAAAAACTCCTCAGGCAAAGAAAAACCCCGACCAATGGCCGGGGTTTTTCGAGCTTGCCTTGAAGGGCTGGGCTTACATCATGCCGCCCATGCCGCCCATTCCACCCATGCCACTCATGTCCGGAGCGCCGCCTTCATCCTTTTTGGGGATTTCGCAAACGGCTGCTTCGGTGGTGATCATGAGGCCGGCAACCGAAGCCGCATTCTGCAGGGCAGAGCGGGTGACCTTGGTCGGGTCCAGAATGCCGGCATCGATCATATCGACGAACTCGTCGGTAGCCGCGTTGTAGCCGTAGTTGCCCGAACCCTCGGACACTTTGGCCAGGATCACGGACGGCTCGCCGCCGGAGTTCGACACGATCTTGCGCAGCGGCTCTTCCATGGCGCGCAGGGCGATCTTGACGCCAACGTTCTGGTCTTCGTTGTCGCCCTTGAGCTCACGGATGGCGTTGATGGCACGCACCAGCGCGGTACCACCGCCAGGCACCACGCCTTCTTCGACCGCTGCACGAGTGGCGTGCAGGGCGTCTTCGACGCGGGCCTTCTTCTCCTTCATCTCGACTTCAGTGGCGGCGCCGACCTTGATCACGGCCACACCACCGGCCAGCTTGGCCACGCGCTCCTGCAGCTTCTCGCGGTCGTAGTCGGAAGTCGCGTCCTCGATCTGGGCGCGGATCTGGCCCACGCGGCCTTCGATGGCCTGCGCGTTGCCCGCACCATCGATGATGGTGGTGTTTTCCTTGGTGATCTGGATCTTCTTGGCCGATCCCAGCGAATCCAGGTCAGCCTTTTCCAGGCTCAGGCCCACTTCTTCGCTGATCACCTGGCCGCCGGTCAGGATGGCCATGTCTTCCAGCATCGCCTTGCGACGATCGCCGAAGCCTGGCGCCTTGACCGCGGCAACCTTGACGATGCCGCGCAGGTTGTTGACCACCAGGGTGGCCAGGGCTTCGCCTTCGATGTCTTCAGCGACGATCAGCAGGCTGCGGCCGGACTTGGCCACGCCTTCCAGGATCGGCAGCATCTCGCGCACATTGGAGATCTTCTTGTCGTGCAGCAGGATGTAGGGGTCTTCCAGCTCGACCTGCATGGTCTGCTGGTCGGTGACGAAGTAGGGCGACAGATAGCCGCGGTCGAACTGCATGCCTTCGACGACATCCAGCTCGTTTTCCAGCGACTGGCCTTCCTCGACCGTGATCACGCCTTCCTTGCCGACCTTGGCCATGGCCTCGGCGATGATCTTGCCGATTTCCTCATCAGAGTTGGCTGAGATGGTGCCGACCTGGGCGATGGCCTTGTCATCGGTGCACGGGGTGGACAGCTTCTGCAGCTCGACCACGGCGGCCTTGACCGCCTTGTCGATGCCGCGCTTCAGATCCATCGGGTTCATGCCGGCGGCAACCGACTTAAGTCCCTCGCGCAGCATGGCGTGGGCCAGCACGGTGGCGGTGGTGGTGCCATCACCGGCGGCGTCCGAGGTCTGGGAAGCGACTTCCTTGACCATCTGGGCGCCCATGTTCTCGAACTTGTCTTCCAGTTCGATTTCCTTGGCCACGGACACGCCGTCCTTGGTCACGGTCGGGGAGCCGAAGCTCTTTTCAAGTACAACATTGCGGCCCTTGGGGCCGAGGGTGACGCTGACCGCGCGGGCCAGGACGTCGACGCCACGCAGGATGCGATTGCGGGCGTCTTCGGAAAAACGGACTTCTTTGGCACTCATTGTTGCAAATCCTCTAGATTCGATTCGGTTGTTTGGAAGGCTTCAAGCCGCGTTTCAGGACTCGATGACCGCCATGATGTCGTCTTCACGCATCACCAGCAGCTCTTCGCCGTCGACCTTGACCTCGGTGCCGGAATACTTGCCGAACAGCACCTTGTCGCCGACCTTGACGTCCAGCGCCTTCTGTTCGCCGTTGTCGAGAATCTTGCCGTTGCCCACGGCCAGCACTTCACCGCGGATGGGCTTTTCGGTGGCGCTGTCGGGGATGACGATACCGCCGGGGGTGGTGCGCTCTTCTTCCACGCGCTTGATGATGACGCGATCATGCAAAGGACGCAGTTTCATGGGTGTTTTCTCCCTTAGGACTGTTTCGGTTGAAAAAGTGGATTCATTCAGCGACTGTCGTCGCTTTGCACAGCCAAATGGAGCCCGCCGCGTGACATTTCAAGGGCTGGAATGCGTTTGAAAGCCACGCGGCCGATTCCGGTCGCCGCCGGGCCTTGTTCAGGCCCGATCGATCCCGGGCGGGTAAACTATCGGGTCGTTTTGTCTGTCCATTGCCTTACAGAAAGCACTAGCGCCTCATGGATTCCCCACATCTCGTTCTGGCTCACACCACCTGCGCGGACCTCGACGCGGCCGAGCGCCTGGCGCGCGCCCTGGTGGAGGCGCATCTGGCCGCATGCGTCAGCATCGGCCCCGAAATCCGCTCGATCTACCCCTGGCAGGGACGGATCGAGACCGACCAGGAAGTGCCGGTGCTGATCAAGTCCAGCGTGGAAGCCCTGCCGGCGCTTAAAGGTTTCCTGGTTGAGCACCACGATTACGATGTGCCCGAGCTGCTGGTGACCCCGGTGATCGACGGCCATCCGCCTTACCTGCAGTGGGCCCGGGAGTGGCTCGGTCATGATTGAGTCTCGTCCAACGGCGCTTGCCGGCCGGCCGGCCGCGCGCCGGATGGCCTCCATGTGGCTGGCCCGCCTGGGCTTGTTGCTGGCCTTGTCGCTGACCCTGGCCTGGCAGGCCAGCCCGGCCCAGATTAACCCTGACGACCTGTTGCCGGTGGACGAAGCCTTTGCCCTGAGCGCATCGGTGGACGGTGCCGAGGTCGTGCTCGATTGGCGCATCGCCGACGGCTACTATCTGTATCGCCACGCGTTTCGGGTCGATCGACTCGGCGACGGCCTGGAGCTGGGTGAACTCATCATGCCGACCGGCGAGATGACCACCGACGAATTTTTCGGTGAAACCGAAACCTATCGCGGCAGTGTCCAGGTGCGCGTGCCGCTGGTGGCCGTGCCGGACGACGGGCGGATCGAGTTCCGGGTGCGCTCGCAGGGCTGTGCCGACCTCGGGCTTTGCTATCCGCCGCATCTGGAGACGGTCAGCCTGCAGATCGACCCGTCGGTATTGCCGACGCCTGCGGCACCCGCGGGATTGAGCGAGTTGCTCGGTCGCGCCCCTGCCGCCCGCTCGCCGCTGGCGGGCCCGGATGCCGGCGCGCTGCCGCCGGAACAGGCCTTTTCGCTGGAGGCCATCGCCACCGGGCCAGGCAACCTGCTGGTGCGCGCCCGCTCCCTGCCCGGCTACTACCTCTACCGCGACCAGTTCGGTTTCAGCATCGACCCGTCCGGTTTCGAGGTGGTGCGGGTCGACCTGCCGCCGGGCGAGCCCATCGTCGATGAGTCTTTCGGCGCGACCGAGGTGTTCTTCGGCGAGGTCGAGATTCCGCTGCACCTGGCGCGGCCGGCCGGACCGGCGCAGCGCATCGACCTGATCATTGATTACCAGGGCTGCCGCGAGGGCAGCATCTGCTACCCGCCGATGAGCACGTCGGTGTCGGTGGAACTGCCGGCGGCCGAGACCGCGGTCCGGCTGGAGCCCTTGGTCGCGGAAGCGCCCGCGGCGCCGGCGGCCGAGCAGGATCGCCTGGCCGCCGCACTCTCGGGCACGCCCATGCTGGCGCTGTTGCTGTTCTTTATCGCCGGCCTGCTGCTGGCCTTCACGCCCTGCGTGTTCCCGATGGTGCCCATCCTGTCCGGTCTGATCGCCGGCGAGGGCGACCGCCTGACCACCTGGCGCGCCTTCCGCCTGTCGCTGGTCTACGTGCTGGCCATGGCCCTGGTCTACACCGCTTTCGGTGTGGTCGCCGGTTTGTTCGGCCAGAACCTGCAGGCCTTGTTCCAGCACCCGTTCGTGCTGAGCGCCTTTGCCTTCCTGTTCGTGCTGCTGTCGCTGGCCATGTTCGGCTTCTACGAGCTGCAGCTGCCCGCGTCATGGCAGACCAAACTGAACGAGATGTCCAACCGCGCCGAGGGCGGCACGTTGATCGGTGCGGCCATCATGGGCGCCCTGTCGGCGCTGGTGGTCGGGCCCTGCGTGGCCCCGGCCCTGATGGGTGCCCTGATCTACATCGGCCAGACCGGCGATGCCGTGCTCGGCGGCGCGGCGCTGTTCGCGATGGCGATGGGCATGGGTATTCCGCTGATCATCTGGGGTACTTCGGCCGGCAAATGGCTGCCGCGCGCCGGGGCCTGGATGAACGCGGTCAAGGCGGTGTTCGGCGTCGGCTTGCTGGCGCTGGCGATCTGGATGCTGGAGCGCATCATTCCGCCGGCCGCGACCATGATGCTGTGGGGCGTGCTGGCGATCGCCAGCGCGGTCTACCTGGGCGCGCTGACCCGCCTGCCGCCGGAGGTGTCCGGCTGGCAGAAGCTGTGGCAGGCGCTGGGCGTGGTCCTGCTGCTGCTGGGTGGTGCGCAGCTGATCGGCGCGCTGTCCGGCGGCGATGACTGGATGCGGCCGCTGAATCACCTGCGCGGCGGTGCGGTGG
>SLJA01000007.1 GCA_007135355.1 Wenzhouxiangella sp. | reverse complement strand
GTCTCCAGCCTTGACACCTTGGCCCAGTCGGCCGATCCGGAAGGACAGCATTCGCGAATCCTGGCCCTGATAGATGCGCGCATGGGCGAGGTTTTTGTCGGTGCTTTCCGGCGCGGTAAGGAGGGACTGAGCCTGATCAGCCCCGAAGCTGTAGTGGCGCCCGATCGCCTGAAACTCCCCGAAACGGGCGAGTGGCTGCTAGCCGGATCAGGCCTTGCGGCCTATCCGGAGTTGATGCAGCGCAACCTTGCTGAACCCGGCGTGCACGCCATGCCGGATGCCTGGCCGCTGGCCGCACACATGCTTGCGCCTGCCCGGAGGCTGCCAGCCATGCTGGCCTGGGAGGTCGAGCCGATCTATGTACGCGATGATGTGACGAGCTGATCCAGGGTGAGCGATCTAACCCCACAGTCAGTTCCAGGGTGTTGCCGCCAAGGCAACACTTGCAAGCGAGATCGAATCAGCGAGATTGAATCAGGGCTCTGACCCCCCAGGCGGGCTAGCATCGTCGGATTTGTCCTCGCGCATGCGCTCCACGCTCCCCTTGATCCGGCTGGCACGAAATAGTGCGGCGTAGGCCCGGTGGAGGAGCTGGGTCAGTGCTGGATCGCAAGCCAGGCCCTGCTCAACACGCGCATTGGCCAGCTGGTCCAGTTTGCGCGCGCTTCGGAGCAGGCGAGGATAGTGGGCTGCGATGCGATCCCATTCGGATTCCGCGCCTTCCAGCTGGGTCCAGGCTCGCACCAGCTTGTTCGGGTGGCGCTGATAGAAAACCCAGTTCGAGCGGCCCTGCAGCTCGCATCGACGCGCAAATCCATCGACGCTTAGGGTACGGATCATGGTGCTGATCGCTTTTGCGTTGTAGCGCACGCGCAGGCCTGCGTTGCGCAGTCGATAGGCCAGCTCGATGTCTTCGGCGCCGAAGCGGAACACCGGATCAAATACGCCATGTTCCAGCAGAAGAGCGCGTTTGCAGGACGAACGGCCGCCCCAGAAGTAGGTGAAGTCCAGCTCCTGACCGTCTTTGAGCGGTGAATAGTAAAATAACTGGCAGCCCACCTCCATGACATAGCGCATGAGCGGCGAACGCGAGGGTTCATGGCCGAGGCCGGTGTAGCCGAGTACGGCAGTTTCGATCCTGGGGTCGTGCTGATGGCTCAGCCAATGCTGCTCCAGGGCGCGGCTGTCGAGCACGTCATCGTCGTCGAGAAAGACGATGATCGGCGCTCGTGACAAGCAGATGCCATGATTTTTCGCTGCAGCGAGACCGGAGTTGGGCTGACGCACATAGCGCAGATTAAGCAGTGACGCGAACACGGAGACGATCTGGGCAGTCTCGTCGCTCGATCCATCGTCGATCAGCACGACCTCAAACTGTTCGGTACCCAAGGTTTGGGCGCTGAGCGCGCCCAGTGCTCGCGCCAGCAGTGAGGCTCGGTTATAGGTGCAGAGAACGGCACTGATCAGCAGTGATGAGTTCATGCTGAGCCGCCCATGGTGTAGGTCTGGTTCGCGATGCAGGCCTCGGCCAGGGTCAAGTGCGGACGTTTGGCGAGAAACGCCTGCATGGCGGACTCGGTCTGGGTGTACTCGTAGGTGCTGACCGGTTTGCGCAGGGCATGTCGTATGGGTGCTGCATCGACGATGCCAAGTCGCAGACCGTGCTGCTCAAGGATCACTGGCCACACAAAGTCCAGACCCCAGCCCATGGGCGCGTCCTCGTCGAAGGGTAAGAGAATCTGATAGCCCTCGCGCCTTAGCGACATCAATGGGCCGATCTCCACAAAGCGCGTCAAGCGCGACTCGACGCCCATGAGCTGATTGACGAAATGATGATCAGTGAAGCTGTCATGGGTGCGTGCCGGTTGTGCCAGCGTGAAGTCGCGCGCCTCCTGGATGGCGAGAAACTGGTCGAGAAAACCCTGCGGCAGTTCGATGTCGTCGTCGACCACCATCAGGTAGCGATAATCATCGAGCTCAAGCTCGCTGAGCAGTCGGTTAAGCAGCACGAATTTGGGCACTCGCTCACGGCTATGCAGGCGGGTCAGAGCTTGCAATGTGGAATCAGCTTGCGCTTCTGACGCATGGGTGCCGACTGAAGCCCAGTGCAGGTCCACCTCCCAGTCGCGCGAACTAAGCAGGTCGTTTGACAACGTAGCAGCGTGGTTGGTGATTCCCGGCAGATAGACGCCGAGGATCAGCACACGGCGGTCGTTTTCCGACCGCGGCAGCGTGGCCGAACTTGTTTTGGCGGATGCTGCTGGGCCCGGGCGAAAGCTCGGAGCTTCGGTCCCGACCGCCTTGCTGGATTCGCGGCTCGGCACCAGAAGGCTCGATAAGTGGCCAGCGACTACGGCTTTTGAATAGTGCTCTCGGATGAGTTCCAGGCCGGCCGTTGAGAGCTGGGACCACAGCGCCTCGTCCTGATACAGCCGAATCACTGCATCGGCGAATTCTCGGGGGCCCTCAGCGATTAGCGCCTCGATACCGTCTCGCAAGCCCATGCCTTCCGCACCGATGCGGGTTGTGACCACCGGCAGGCCTTGGCTCAGACTGTGCCCAATCTTGCCCTTCATCCCTGCCCCATGCCGCAGGGGCGCAACAAACACACGGGCCTGGGCGAAATAAGGGTCGACGTCAGCGACATAACCGACCGCCTCGATCGCCGGCGAAGCCAGTGCGCGGACCGAATCGGGCATGTGGCTGCCGACAATGCGTAGCTTCACGTCGGGGAGTTCCGCTCGCACCAGCGGCAAAATCTCTGCGGCGAAGTACTGCATGGCGTCCACATTGGGCTGATGCTGGAAACCGCCGATGAAGAAAAGATCGCGCCGCGTCTCCGGACCGGCGGCCCGCTCGGCGACCGCATGAATATTGGGCAGGACGCGCACGTCAAGTCCGGGGAATTCCTGAAGCAGACGCGCGCGCTCGTCTTCGGTGATCGCGATGACGCGATCAGCCGCGCGAGCATTGGCCAATTCGAGTCGTCGATACCGTTCGGCGCGCGCCAACCCCTCGGTCGGGTCGGCCGCGAAGGCCGCACCCCGCTGGAAACGCACCCAGTGCAGATCGACGGTGTCGTAAATCACCAGGGCCTGAGACGCCAGAGCGCGTACTGGCGCCAGATAGGTTTCAGCCACTTCAGGGCGCGAAATCCAGACTTGGGCATAGCGATGGCCATGCGTACCCAGATGCTCGAGCGCGTCCGACGGCCCGATCACCGTCCTGATTCCGCGCTCCCGGAGCGCTTCGGCATAGCGGGGATGCTCGGCTTCGCGGTCGCCGATGAAGTCGACCTGATGTCCTGCCGCTAACAGCAGATCAAGAATAAGACGCAGACGATAGGAGCCGGAATCCAGGTCAGGTGTCGGCGGCTTCCAGTCGATCACCAGCAGTCGATCAACGGGTTCATCCAGTGGCGGCAACAAGACCCGCCATTCGCCATCCCATGCCGGCATGTCCAGCGCGGCAAACTGCTTCGGGTCGAAAGCTGCGAATGGCCCATTCAGCACAAAGTGCTTGATGCGCTGACGCCAGTAAATGTTGATGGGCAGTGCGCGCCAGATGGGCCGCAGCAGGTCGATCACGTTCATGTTCCCTCTTGCAGATAAGCGCTATTCGAGCTCGCAAGCCTTCGATTCAAGTGGCAGACGTGCTGTCATTGAGTGCGTCCAGCAGGCTCTGACCGCTGATTTGGGCACTGCCCCCGGAGAGATAGCGGTCAACCAGACGTCGGCATTGCCCGGCGTCGGCCTCGACCAGCGAGCGCTTGACCGCGGGCAACAGCGCCGGCGGCATGCTCAAGCGGGTCAGGCCCAGACCGAGCAACAGGCGGGCGGTGCGTTCGTTACCGGCCATTTCCCCGCACACCGTCACGCTGATGTTGTGGCGCTGGCCGGCGTCGCGAATGCTGCGCAGCAGTTTGAGAATGGCCGGATGGCTGGGGTCGTAGATATAGTTGACCAGCTCGTCGGAGCGGTCGATGGCGAGCAGGTACTGGATCAGGTCGTTGGTGCCGATGGAAAAAAAATCGAGTTCTTCGGCCAGTTCGTCCGCGATCAAGGCCGCGGCCGGGGTTTCGATCATGCCGCCGATCGGCAGTTCCGGGTCGACGTGCACTCCTTCGCCGCGCAATGCTTCGCGACAGCGCGACACGGCCGCGCGGGCCAGGCGAATTTCATCGCGACTGGTCAGCATCGGCAGCAGAATTTCCACCGGTCCATGCACCGAGGCGCGCAATATGGCGCGCAGCTGCTGGCTGAATAAATCGCCCATGGCCAGTGACAAGCGAATGCCGCGCAGACCCAAAGCCGGGTTTGGGCCCTGGGTAAAAGCCAGCTCGGCCGGCAGCTTGTCGCCGCCGACATCCAGCGTACGGATGGTGATGGGCCGGCCCTGCATGCGCTCGACACCGGCGCGATAGGCGCGGTACTGGCTGTCCTCGTCGGGCAGTGAATCGCCCAGGTAGAGATACTCGGTACGCATCAGCCCGATGCCTTCGACGCCGGCGTTGCGGCAGCGCTCGAATTCCGGGGCCAGGTCCGCGTTGCCCAGCAAAGTGAACGGTTGCTCGTCGATGGTTCGGGACGGCCGCACCAGGTAGCGGCGCAGATCCAGCAGGCGGCGTTGCCAGGCCTCGCGCTTGTCCCGGTAATGTCCCAGCAAACCCTCGTCCGGATTGGCCAACACCGCGCCATAGTGACCGTCGAGAATCACGGTCTCGTCTTCGCTGAGCAATTCGAGCGCGTGTGGCACCCCGACCAGCATGGGGATTTCCAGGCTGCGGGCGAGGATGGCTGAATGTGACCAAGGGCCGCCGTGCTCGGTAATCAACCCCGCGACCTTGCGCTGCGCCAGCACGGTCATTTCCGCCGGCCCCAGTTCGCTGGCCACCAGCACGGTATCGGACAGTTCATGTGGGACCTGACTGCCGATCAGTGTGGCGGGTTGATCGGCCAGTTCGCGCTGGACCAGACTGATGGCCTGCTCCAGGTCTTCGCGGCGCAGCGACAGGTAATCGTCGGCCATGCGCCTGAACTCCGCCTGCAGAATCTCGGTCTGGCGCACCAGCGCCCACTCGGCATTGATGCGCAGCTCACGCACCATGCTCTCGCTGGCCTCAATCAGCATCGGGTCGCGCAGGATCAAACGGTGGGCCTCGAGCAACTCGCGCGCGGTCTCGCCGCCGCCGTCATCCAGACGCCCCAGCAGGCTCTTCAAAAACGCATCACCCCGGCTGAAGGCGTGCTGCAATCGTTCTATTTCCGGCTCGACTGCGTCCGGCTTCAAGTGATACTCGGGAATAAACAATTCGCCGGGGGTGAGCCGGTGGACGCGGCCGATGGCGATGCCGCTGGTCACGCCCAGGCCGCTCAGGGCAAAGCTCATTCGTCTTCCCCGAAGCGGCTGTCAATGAGCGCCCGCAAGGCCGCCATCGCCTGTTCTTCGTCCTCGCCGTCGGTGCGCAGCAGCAGTTCTTCGCCACATGGGGCGGCCAGCAGCAAGACACCCATGATGGACTTGGCGTTAACGCAGCGGCCATCGCGCTCGATCCAAATCTGGGACTCGAAACGACTGGCGGTCTGGACCAGCTTGCTGGCCGCGCGCGCATGCAAGCCGAGCCGGTTGACCAGGGTGATAGGGCGCTCGATCATGGATAGATGATTCCCTGTCGGCCGCCATAATGGGCCAAAGCGGCCAACTCCGGCGCCGGTTTGTCGGCGTGGTTGAGCACTTTCAGCAGCATCGGCAGGTTGAGCCCGGAGACCACCGGCCAGGCTCCTTCGCGGGCGGCGCGCATGGCCAGGTTGTGCGGGGTGGCGCCGGGCAGATCGGTCAGGATCAGTACCTCGCCGCCGCCGGCGGCGCGGCCCAGCACCTGGGCCAGCTCGGCCAGACCGCGGTCGGGGTCGGTTTGGCTGCCGATGGCGACCAGCGGCACGGAGAGTGTGTGACCGACGATCTGCTCGGCTTGTCGTCGCAGCGATTCGCCCACACCGGGGTGGGTGACGAGTACGATGATCGTCATGTCTCGAGCTCGCGATGGCTGATGATGACGCGTTGGCCGTCGCCGTCCAGGGCCTGGCCCAAGCGGTCGACCAGATAGACCGAGCGATGCTGGCCACCGGTGCAGCCAATGGCGATGGTCAGCAGACTGCGATGGTCTTCGGTCATGGCCGGCAGCCAGCGTCGGATAAAGCCAAGCACGTCACTGTAGTAGTTCTCGACCCGCTCGTGCTGCTCCAGCCAGGCGCGTACCTCGCTGTCCAATCCGGTGCGCGGGCGCAGATCGGGAATCCAGTGCGGGTTGGGCAGGCAGCGGGCATCAAACACAAAGTCCATGTCCAGCGGCACGCCATTTTTGAAGCCGAACGACTCCAGCACCACCGACTGCAGGCCACCGGAACCGGCCTGGCCGACGCTTCTGAGCACCTGACGGCGCAGCTGATGGACATTGGTCTCGGTCGAGTTGATGATCCAGTCGGCACGCTCGCGCAACGGCATGAGCAGCTGGCGTTCACAGGCGATGGCCGCCTCCAGTCCGCTGTCCTTGGCCAAGGGGTGGCGGCGACGGGTTTCGCTGAAGCGGCGTGCCAGCACCGCCGTGTCGGCTTCCAGGAACAGCAGGCGAAAGCCCAGGTCCTCGGCCTTGTCATCGAGTAGGGCGATCAGGCGCTCCAGCCCGTCGGCGCCGGTGCGTGCGTCAATGCCGATGGCGACCCGGGCGTAGCGCGTCGGACTTGAACGAATCTCGTCGACCAGGCCGGCCAGCAGACCGCCGGGCAAATTGTCGATGCAGTAATAGCCCAGATCCTCCAGCGCGTTCAGCGCCAGCGACTTGCCGCTGCCTGACAGCCCGCTGATGACCAGCATGGGAACCGACCGGGTGCTCATTCGCCTTCCGCCATCAGACGCGAATGCCGCTGCATGAACTCACCGGCCGCGTCAAAGCCTTTCAGGCGCAGCATGAAGTCGCGCACCGCCACCTCGGTCATCACAGCCAGGTTGCGTCCGACCATCACCGGCAGGCTGATTTGCGGAATGTCCAGCTCGCACACGCGGCGATGACCGATATTGCCACGCAGGCGATCGCCGTGGCCCGGTTGACCACCGGGGTCGTTGCCAGGCGGGTGCAAATGAATGATCAGACGCAGATACTTGCTTGCCTTGATGGTGGCATCGCCGAACATGCGGCGTACGTTGACGATGCCCAGCCCGCGCACCTCCAGGCAATCCGCCAGCAGGGGCGGGCAGCGGCCTTCAACGAAATCCGGAGTGATCTGAGTGAACTCCGGAGCATCGTCGGCGATCAGTCGGTGGCCGCGTGACAAAAGCTCCAGGGCCAGCTCGGACTTGCCGGTGCCCGCTTCGCCGGTGATCAGAACGCCGATGGTGAAGATTTCCATGAATACGCCATGGACGATGACCTGCTCGGCCAGTTGGCGGGCGATCTGGTACTCGAGAAATCCGACCAGTTCCCAGGCCGCCCGGCGGGTCGCCAGCAGCGGAGTGCGGCTGTCGCGCGCGGCCTGCTCCAGGTCCCCGGCGATTTCCAAACCGCTGGCCACGATCAGCGCGGCCGGGCGAGCGTCCATGATCCTGGCCAGCGTCTCCCAGCGCTGGCGCGCATCCAGGCTGTCCAGCCAGCAGATCTCCTCTTCGCCAATGATCTGTATGCGATTGGGATGAATCAGGTTCAGAAAACCGATCAGGGCGGGTCTGACGCCGAAACCGTCGGCGGCGATTTGCCTTTGATCGGCGGTTGCTTCCCCGGCAATCCAGTCCAGCCCCAGTCGCTCGCCAAAGCGCTGCTGGATTTCAGCCGAACTGATGCTGCGAGTCACGGCCCGTCGGTGCCGACCGGCGGATCGCTGATGATTTTCATGATGTCTTCGGCACTGTCGGCGGTGCGCAGACGCTGCCGGCAGTCGTGGTTACCGAAGCGTTCGGCCACGCTGGCCAGCAGGCGCAAGTGGACATCAGTGCATTCGGCCGGCACGGCCAGGGCAAAAAACAGGTCGACGCGCTCATCATCCGGCGCGTCGAATTCAATCGCGGTGCTCAGACGGATCAGCGCGGCGGATACGCTGCCCTGGCCTTGTACGCGGCCGTGTGGAATGGCGACGCCATGCCCCAAGCCTGTTGAGCCCAGGCGCTCGCGCTGGCACAGGCTATCGAAGATATCGCGCGCATGACCGCCCTGGTCGGCGGCGGCGAGCAGTTCAGCCGCTTTTTCCAGCAGCGTTTTTTTGCTGGACACGACCAGGTTGATCGCGATGCGATCACTTGACAGGATATCGGCAAGTTCCATGACGTCAGCGGGCCGAGTGCTGCTCAGCCGGGTTTGCGATGATCGGATACCCGGCTCTTGTGGCGCCGGACCTGGCGGTCGAGTTTGTCCATGAGCGCGTCGATGGCCGCGTACATGTCTGAGGCTTCGGCTTCAGCGTGGATGGCGTTGGTCTTGCCGCCGACCTGCAGGGTACCGTCGACCTGGTGCTGCAGCTTTTCCAGCTTGAGCACGAAGTGAGCGGAAATCAGGTTGTCGAAATAGCGCTCCAGGCGCTCGGACTTTTCTTCGATATAGGCTCTCAGGGCCTGGGTCACTTCGACGTTCTGGCCGGTGACTTCTAATTGCATCAGTGTGCTCCTTGCGGTTTATGGACGGTTCGCGCGTTTTATCGGCACGAACTGCTGTTGGTGCTTGTTGACCTTGATTTTACCCGATCAGCCGCCTGCGTCCGCGCGCCGGGCATGCCTTGGGTCTTCGCCAAGCGCGGGAAGTTCCTCGTCACGAGCGCATTCTGGCCGCGCGGCGACGCTGCGATGATCCGGGAATGCCGAGTTGTTCGCGATACTTGGCCACGGTGCGCCGCGCCAGGCAAATCCCCTGTTCGGCCAGGCGGTCGGTCAGGGCCTGGTCAGAGCAGGGCTTGCCCGGAGGTTCCGCGCTGATCATCTGGCGCAAATGGGCCTTGATCGCCGTGGCGCTGACTTCGTGGCCGTTGCTGCCCTGCAGCCCGATGGAAAAGAAGTGTTTGAGTTCGAAAGTGCCGCGCGGTGTGTGGGCGTATTTCTGCGTGGTCGCGCGCGAGACCGTGGATTCGTGCACGCCGGTGGCTTCGGCAATTTCGCGCTGCAGCAGCGGTTGCATGGCTTTCTCGCCATGTTCGAGGAAACCGGCCTGGCGTTTGACGATGGCCTCGGTGACCGCCAGCAGGGTCTGATTGCGCATTTCCAGCCCGCTGATCAGCCAGCGCGCCTCCTGCAGTCGGTCTTTCAGGTACTGCTTGTCTTCGCCGCGGCTTTGGCGCAGCAGGCTCATGTAAGTGCGATTCAGGCGCAGCCCGGGGTCGCTGTCGGGGTTGAGGCTGACCCGCCAGCCGTTCTCGGTTTGTGAGATGTAGACGTCGGGGATGACGTAGTTTTCGCGCTCGCTGCCGAAGCGGCTGCACGGGTGCGGATCGAGCGAGCGAATCAGCCTGACGGCGACGTCCACCTCGTCGATGGCAAAGCCCATCTCCCGCGCCAGGCCCTCGGGTCCCAGTTTGCCGAGCGACTCCAGCCGGTATTCGACAATATGCAGCGCCAGGCCGAGTCCGGGGGTGCTGGCGGATCGGGTGTTGAGCTGCAGCAGCAGGCACTCGCGCAAATCCCGGCTGGCCACGCCAACCGGCTCGAAGTGCTGGACGCGCTCCAGTACGGCGGCAATTTCTTCGGTCGATACCAGGTGCTCCGGCGCCAGCGATGCGCGCAGGGTTTCCAGGTCATCCTGCAGATAACCCTGTTCGTCGAGCGCGTAAATGATGGCGCGGGCAATGGCCTCGTCAGTGGGCGAAAAACTGGACAGATTGACCTGCCACAGCAAGTGGTGTTGCAGCGACTCCTCGGCGCGGTCGCTGACGAACTCGTCATAGCGCGGCCCCTCGCCGGCCACTGAGAAGCCGTCCGGCAAATCGTCAAAGCCATAGTCTTCGCCAATCTCGACCTGGGTTTGATCCTCGCCGCCTTCGAACTCGCTGCCGGGTTCGCTGTCGCCGGCACTGTCTTGCGGCCCGTCGCGGTCGTCGGATCGCTCCAGCAGCGGGTTGGCGTCGAGGACATTCTGGATATGGTCCTTGAGCTCCAGACGGTTGAGCTGCAGCAGCGCGATCGCCTGGCGCAGCTGGGGAGCCAGCTTGAGTTTCTGGCCAAGCTTGAGCTGCAAACGGGCGCCGGGTTTCATGGCCTCATTCTAGCCGCCTGCGCGTAGCCCTGGCCATGTGGCTGTTCAGCGTCGTCTTTTTACCGCAGATGAACGCAGATGAACGCAGATGAAAAAAATCGGCAATCAGCGCGGGCGGATGCCGGTGAGCGCCTTGCGAGCGCCTGCTGCCAATAAAACCAACAGGAGAGTCCCAAGTCTTTTATCCGCGTTTATCTGCGTTCATCCGCGGTTAAAACCCGTCAAAGCCGGAACTCGGCCCCAAGGTAGACCTTGCGCACGTTCTCGTCGGCCAGGACCTCGGTCGGTGAGCCGTGGGTGAGCACGCGGCCCTCGGAGATGATGTAGGCGCGGTCACAAATGCCCAGCGTCTCGCGCACATTGTGGTCGGTGATCAGGATGCCGATATTGCGCTCGGTCAGCTGCTTGACGATACGCTGGATTTCGCCGACCGAAATCGGGTCGACACCGGCAAAGGGCTCATCGAGCAAAATGAAATTGGGGTTGCCGGCCAGGGCGCGGGCGATTTCCACTCGTCGCCGCTCGCCGCCGGACAGCGATACCCCCATCTGGTCGGCCAGGTGAGCCACGTGAAATTCGTCCATCAGCCGCGTCAGCTCGTTGCGCCGGCCTTCGCGGTCCAGGTCCTTGCGCAGCTCGAGGATGGCCATGATGTTGTCGGCCACGCTCAGCTTGCGGAAGATCGAGGCTTCCTGCGGCAGGTAGCCCAGCCCCTTGCGCGCGCGCTGGTGCATGTTGGCTCGGGTCAGGTCGGTGGTGCCGATGCGAATGCGGCCGCCGTCGGCCGGTACCAGGCCAACCACCATGTAGAAAGTGGTGGTCTTGCCGGCGCCATTCGGTCCCAGCAGGCCGACAATCTCGCCCTGGTCGACCTGCAGCGATACATCATGCACCACGGCGCGGCCGCGGTAGCGCTTGACCAGTTGCTCGGCAATCAGCACGCCCGGCCCCTAACGCTCGTTGTCGCGATCATTGCCGGGCGCGGGGACCGGTTGAGCATCCGTGTCATTGGGATCGTCTTCAGGTTCGGGGGGTGTTTCCGGCGCCTGGCGCGGGCGGCGCTCACCGGGCTCAATCACCAGCTCCACGCCGCCTGTGCCCTCGATGCGTTCGGTGCCCAGGTTGTAGGTGAGGGTGGCGCCGGTGAATGAGCCCTGGCTATCCTCAATGCGGGCATCGCCCAGCATCGTGATCTGGTTTTCCAGCAGGTCGTAAATGATCTGCTGCGAGCGCCCGGTGGCGATCGACCCGTCCTCCATGCGCATGCGCCAGGTGGTTGGGTTACCGAACAGTTCGACGCGCTGCAGACCCTCGTCACTGCGGTAGGCCCGGCCTTCATCCGCGCGCACCTCGAGCTCGCCCTGCACAATACGCACGTTGCCGAACAGCGTCTGCACGCCGGTGCGCATGTCGTAGGCGCCGTCTTCGGCGTTGATCTGGATGCGTTCCTGGCGCTGGTCAGCGCTGGCGAAGATCGGGGCCGTGACCAGAATAAGGGCCAGGGCCAGACCGGCCAGGATGCAACTCGCCCTGTACATGGTCCGAAAACTCCAAGATGTCATCATCGAGCCGGAGCACCGCGCGCCCGGCCTGAACCCACGAGCCCGGATACTGCACTTCCACGACGCTCGCAGATTCGATTGTACGCGTGCGTGCATCGTGATGCAGGCGCTCTGAGCTGATCGTGACTGGGCCGCTGGCGGCCGCGTGAGTCAGCACCACGTTGCCTTCAAGGATGGTTTCCTCGGCCTGGCGCAGCAGCAGCGCACGGTCGGCGCGGCCCTCCCAGTTCGCGCCCGCGGGATCGATATGAAAATCCGGTTCGAGTACCGTGGCGATGCGGGTGACTGAGTCATGCTCCAGCCTTGGGCCGGAAATCACCAGCTCCACATGGCCCTCGGCATCGCGGAACAGGGCCTTGAAATCGGTCAGTGTGTAGTCAAAGCGCGTGTCAGGCAGGGTCGGCAGGACGCGAGCACCGCGATCGTCGGGAAATTGCCAGCGCACGAGGAAGACCAGCACCAGGGCCAGGCAGGCCGCCAGGATCAGGCGCAGGTTCATCGATAGCTGTCCTGCCAGGCTTCCAGCGCCCCGCGCGCGGCCAGCAGCTGCTCGCTGAACTCACGCACTGCCCCGCGGCCGCCGCCGGCCTGCGTAACGATGTCGACCTGCCGCCGGATCCAGCCATCGGCGTCAGCCGGGGCGGCGCTGAGACCGCAGTGCTTCATGGCCGGCCAGTCGATCAGGTCATCGCCCATGAACGACGTTAAGCGGGTCTCGATATTCAGCCCGGCGGCCAGGTCCAACAGGGCGCGCTCTTTGTCGCTCACGCCCTGGCGCAAAAGCGTCACGCCCAGCTCGGCCACTCGGCGTTCGACCACGCCCGAGCGCCGGGCGGTGATGACCGCGACAACAATGTCGTGGCGCATCAGGGCTTTAAGGCCCAGCCCGTCGCGCACGTTGAAGGCCTTGATCTGCGTGCCGCGATCGTCCAGGTAGAGCGTGCCGTCGGTGAGCACGCCATCGACGTCGAACACCGCCAGGCGGATCGCCGCGGCGCGCTGCTGAAGGTCGGAATCCCGCACCGCGTTCATACCACGCCGGCCTGCAGCAGATCCTGGAAGTTCAACGCGCCGACCAGGCGGCCGGAGCGGTCGGTGACCAGCAGGCCCTGGATGCGATGAGTCTGCATGATCTCCACCGCCACGGCGGCCAGTTCGCTGTCGGTCACGGTACGCGGATTGCGCGTCATCACGCTGTCGACCCGGTGGGCGCGCAGATCGCTGAACTTGTCGGCGTGCCGGCGCAAGTCGCCGTCGGTGACCACGCCGACCAGTTCGCCGACCGGGTCGAGCACGGCACACATGCCCAAGCGCGAGCGGGTCATCTCGAAGATCGCGTCAGTCAGCGGCGCTGACTCTGCCACCCGCGGCAGCTCGTCGCCGCTGTGCATGACATCGGCAATGCTGACCAGCAAGCGTCGCCCGAGCTTGCCGCCGGGATGCGAACGGGCGAAATCCTCGGCCGTGAAGCCGCGCGCTTCGAGCAAGGCCACGGCCAGGGCATCGCCCAGGGCCAGCTGGGCCGAGGTCGACGCGGTGGGCGCCAGACCCAGCGGACAGGCCTCCTGATCGACCGAAGTATCCAGATGCACATCAGCATGCCGTGCCAGGGTCGAATCCGGGTTGCCGGTCATCGCCAGCAAGCCGATACCCAGGCGCTTGATGACCGGTAACAGGCGCAGCAGTTCTTCGGTTTCGCCGGAATTTGACAGCGCCAGCAGCACATCGTCGCGCCGGATCATGCCCAGATCGCCGTGGCTGGCCTCGGCCGGATGGACGAAAAAAGCCGGCGTGCCGGTCGATGCCAGCGTGGCGGCGATCTTGTGACCAACGTGGCCGGATTTGCCCATACCGGTGACAATCACATGGCCGCTGCAGGCCAGTACGCGGCCGACGCCGGTCAAAAAACTGCCGTCCAGGCGCGCGGCCAGCGCGCTGATGGCCTCGGCTTCGGTCCGTAATACTTGGCGTGCCGTTGCCAGAATGTCTTCAGAGCTTTTACGCATCAGCTTGTCGTCGTTCAAGGTCGGGCCAATGTCGTGGCCGGGCGCATCAGCTGCCCAGCGCATTGGTAATCACCACGGCCTGGTAGGCCAGGTAGGAAACGAACAGCGCGATGGCCGCCGGGCGGCTGATCAGGCCCGGCCCGCGCCGGCGCCACGCCAGCACGAACAGCACGAGCGTAAACAGGAACATCACGCTGAGGTCACGATAAAACAGCACCGGCTCGATGACCAGCGGGTGCAGCAGCGCGGCGATGCCCAGCACGCCGAGCAAGTTGAACATATTCGAGCCGAGAATATTGCCGATGGCCAGGTCGTCTTCCTTCTTCAACGCGCTGGCCGCTGCCGCAGCCAGTTCCGGCAGGCTGGTGCCCAGGGCGACGATGGTCAGGCCGACCACCGCTTCGGAAACCCCCACGATCAGCGCCAGGGTGACCGCCCCATTGACCAGGATATGCGCGCTCAAGGGCAGCAACACCAGGCCCACCAGTGTCCACAGCGTGGCCTTGCTTGTACTCATGTCGTCCGGCACGCTTTCGGCCAGGGCATGGTTGGCGGGATCGTTCTCGCCGCGCGACAGGCCCAGCCAGACCATCCCGCCGATCAGTAGCAGCAGGCAGGAAGCCAGCACGATGCCGTCCACGCGGCTCATGTACAGGTCGGCCATGACAGCCAGCGTGATCAGCATGATCACGCCCAGGATCGGGAACTCACGCTTGAGGGTGATGCGCTCGACCTTGAGCGGGTAGATCATGGCGGTCAGGCCCAGGATCAGCCCGATGTTGGCGACATTTGAGCCGATCGCATTGCCGATCGCCAGCGAGGGGTGGCCATCCAGCGCGGCCAGGGCCGAAACCAGCATTTCCGGGGCCGAGGTGCCGAAGCCGACGATGGTCAGGCCGACGATCAACGGCGGAACGCCGAAGTTGCGCGCCAGCGCCGAGGCGCCGGTGACCAGCCGGTCGGCGGCCCAGATCAACAGGACGAATCCGGCGGTCAGTTCCAGCAGGGCAATGACTAGCGTGGTCGACACGGTTTGCTATGGGCGAGTAGAGAGCTTGAAGATAACCTGAACGGTTGAGGCCAGGGCCAGCAAAGGGCTGGGTTAAACTACGCGGCTATCAAGAAAACCGTATTTACAGACGCATGGATCCGGAAAAAATTCAAACCCTGATTTTACAGGCAATGCCCAGCGCACGCGTTTCCGTGGAGTCCGACGACAATGTTCACTTCACCGCCCGCGTGGTGAGCGCTGACTTTGCCGGCTGCTCACGGCTGCAGCGTCACCGCTTGATCCACGATGCCATCGGTCCGGCCATGGGAAGAGAAATTCATGCGCTCAGCCTGGTGTTGAAATCTCCCGAAGAAGACGCGGAGCAGCTCTGACAAGTGGCTCGCATCCAGGTCAGCGGAGGGCGCCGACTGTCCGGCACGGTGGAAATCTCCGGCGCCAAGAACGCCGTGCTGCCGATTTTGATGGCCGCCTTGCTGACCCGGCGCCCCTGTCGTCTGGCCGGCGTACCTTATCTGCGCGATGTGGCCACGACCATGCAGTTGCTCGGGCAGATGGGCGTGGCGATCTCGGTTGACGATCGCGCCCGCGTCAGCCTCGATGCAGCGGGCTTGAGTACGGACCTGGCGCCGTATGACCTGGTCAAGACCATGCGCGCCTCCATCCTGGTGCTGGGGCCCTTGCTGGCCCGCCATGGCTCGGCGCGGGTCTCACTGCCCGGCGGCTGTGCTATCGGGGCACGCCCGGTCGATCTGCATCTCAAGGGCCTGGCCGCCATGGGTGCCGAGATCAATGTCGAAGGCGGCTACATCCACGCTCGGGCCGAGCGCCTGCACGGGGCGCGCGTGGTGCTCGATACCGTCACCGTGACCGGCACCGAAAACATCCTGATGGCCGCAACCCTGGCCGCGGGTACCACGGTGATTGAAAATGCCGCTCAGGAGCCCGAGGTTGTCGATCTGGCCGAATGCCTGATCAGCATGGGCGCGCAAATCTCCGGCCATGGCACCAACACCATCACCGTGGTCGGGCGCGAGCGGCTCGAAGGCTACGACTACCGGGTCGTGCCCGATCGCATTGAAACAGGCACCTTTCTGGTCGCCGCGGCCATGACCGGCGGCAAGGTGCGCACCATCAATACCCGCCCCAACATCATGGACGCCGTGCTGCAGAAGCTGGAAGAAGCCGGCGCCGAACTCAGCGTGGGCGATGACAGCATCGAGCTGGACATGCAGGGTCGCCGACCGCGGTCGGTCAACATCACCACCGCCCCCTATCCCGGCTTCCCGACCGACATGCAGGCCCAGTTCACCGCCCTGAACGCCATCGCCGAAGGTACCGGCGTGGTCCGCGAAACCATCTTCGAAAACCGCTTCATGCACGTGCAGGAGCTGCAGCGCCTGGGTGCCGACATGCGGGTCGAGGGCAACACCGTCATCATCCGCGGCGTCGAACGCCTCACCGGCGCGCCCCTCATGGCCACCGACCTGCGCGCCTCGGCCAGCCTGCTTCTGGCCGGACTGGTCGCCGAAGGCGAAACCGTGGTCGACCGCGTCTACCACATCGACCGCGGTTATGAAAACATCGAAGAAAAATTCGGCCAGCTGGGAGCGGCAATTCGGAGATTGCCGGTGAGTTAAGGGTTCAGGGTTCAGGGTTCAGGGTTCAGGTTGGTACTGCCTTGGTTTTTCCTGAACCCTGAACCCCGAACCCTTCTTATCTAACCCCCATGTCGGCCAGGGCTCGTCTAGCCCGCTGCCCCGCCTCGTCATCCGACTGCCCCGCAATTCGGTAATTTTCGATGGCGCGCTGGCGGT
>SLJA01000069.1 GCA_007135355.1 Wenzhouxiangella sp. | reverse complement strand
TTTTTCTTGGAAGCTTTTTTCTTGGAAGCTTTTTTCTTCGAAGCCTTTTTCTTGGCCGTTTTTTTCTTGGATGCTTTCTTCTTGGATGTCTTCTTGCCGGTTTTTTTCTTCGCGGTCTTTTTCTTGGAGGTCTTTTTCTTGGAGGCCTTTTTCTTGGCCGACTTCTTCTTGGACGTTTTTTTCTTGCCAGCCTTCTTTTTTGAAGACTTTTTCTTGGTGGCTTTTTTCTTGCCGGCTTTCTTTTTAGAAGCTTTCTTGCGGCCGTTGACCGGCCCGGCGCTCACGGTTTCCTCGACCGCCGGCGCCGCCCCCCCAATCGCACCTTCTTCGGGTGAGGTCTCGTCCAGCCGTGTGTCTTCCTGACTTTGCATATCAATGATCTCCCATCGTGAAGCTTTATGTGACTATGTTCTGGCTACAATCTGCAAGATTATAGAAGCCTATCAACAAAAGCAAATGCCAAAACGCCAACAGTCAACGCGTCGGCAAGACAAAGGCGACTCAGCTCAACTCCAGATGTCAGGCACACCCTGTGGCTTGACCCGGCGCATGGCCGCGATTTTGTATGACGGCTTGCTGCTTTTCGCCTTACTAATGTTGGCGGCGCTGATCATCGTTCTCCTGCTTCGAGATGCCGTACACACCAATAATGTTTTTTTTCAGCTCTACCTGCTGGTCGTAGCGTGGGCATACTTCGCGCTCTGCTGGCGCGGTGGACAATCACTGGGCATGAAAGCATGGCGCATTCACATCGTGGGGCAATCCAGCACGATCAGCTGGACGGAAACCGCGATCCGTTTCCTTGTCTCGCTGCTATCGTGGGCCGCATTGGGCCTGGGTTTCATTTGGAGCTGGTTTCATCCGCAGCGCGCCGCCTGGCATGATCTGGCTTCCCGCACCCGGCTGATCGTCGTTCCGCCCGCCAAGTCAACCAGCCGCAAAGCGAAGAGCGCCAAAGCCGTCAAAGCCGGCGCAGAAAAACCAGACTGACACCGACGATCAGCAGCGCCGGCAGCAAGGACGATAACCAAATGGGCACCGGCAAGACCATGGCCAAACCCGCCGTCAGACGCGACACCACGAAGAACAACAGCCCCAGAGCAACCCCAATGAACAATCCGGCACCATGGCCACCCGTTCTGCTATGTCTGAAGACGAAAGGTAACGCCACCATCACCATGGCCAGAACATTAATCGGGAACAACACTCTGGACCAGAACGCCTGTTCGTAAGGTCCTGTATCGAGACCGCTACGCTCCAGGTACGCTCGCAGGCGATATAAGTCGGTCAAGGACATCAGGCGCGGACGACTGATCGCGGCCTGGAACAAGCCCGGGGTCAGCCCCGATTCAAGGTCGTGGCTGGCGGCCTGGCCACCTTGACCATCGGCAACGCGGCGCCAGCGAACATCATGCAAGGTCCACTGACCGCCATCATGAGCCGCATGAGCCGCCGTCATGATTTTTTCCGGCCGCATGCCCGAACCCAGTTCATAAACCAGCACATTGGTAAACCCGACCTCCTCGCGATCTGTCCAAACAGCCTCTCCCAGACGCAGGATGCTTTGTCCATCGCGCAACCAGAAGTGCCCGCCACCGCCAAGATGCAATTGGCCCGTTCTTGCCTGTTGACGTTCCGCGCGCGCGCGCGCCTCCAGATCGGGAATCAACCATTCCGCCGTCAACAACATCAAAGTGACACAGAGCCCGACGGTCATGACAACGCGCCAAGCCACCTGCGAACGATCAAAACCAGCGGCACGGATTGCGACCAACTCATTACCGGCCGCCAGGCTGCCCAAGCCCAACAAAGTACCTATCAGCGCAGCAAAAGGAAAAATGTCGTACAACCGGCGCGGCGTGGTCTGCAGCAGGAACCAAAGCATTTGCAGCGGGCCGTAGCCTCCGGTCAGAGACCTTGCCTCACGGATCACATCGATCAACAGGTGAATGCCGGTCAGAAGCAGACAGGCCAGACCAATGCCCAGCAAGATCGCGCGCGCCAAATACAGCGACAGCAAGCGTGCACGCATCACCAGCGCCGCCCCTGCCGCAGCCACAGCCACAGTACGGTTAGCAGCAGCAAACCATGCACCGGCCACAACCCCGGCCCGCGCATCGCCGCACGCTGCTCCATCAGCACCAGACCGGCCTGGATGGCGTTGCTGTAGACCAGATACAAAGCCAGAGCAACAACCAGCCGACTCCAGCGCCCCTGACGTGGCGCGCGGTAGGCCAGGGGAACCGCCAGCGCACCAAGCACAAGGGCGGCCAATGCCGGCGCCAATCGCCACTGCAGCTCACGACGCTCTGCCGGCGAACCGGAAGGCCAAAGGTCCGGCAAGCGAGCGGTCACTTCGGGGGCCGCCAGATTCCCTTCATCCGGTCTCGGCAGGCGAATGTCGTTGCGGGCAAACTCCAGTTCTCGCATCGGTCCAGCCAAAGGATCCGGCCCATGCCGAATTTGCCGACCGTCAATCAGAGACAAGTAGCGGCTACCGTCGGTCGGGTCCAGCCACAAGCGGCCGAAGCCCGCCGTCACCAACTCCGGTTGGGCCGGGTCAGCATGCTGTATGAAGAGATCGATCAGCCCACCATCGCTGTCGTCAAAGCCACCGACGTAGACCGTCAGCCGCCCACCGTCGAAACGCTGAAACTGTCCGGGCTGCAACCCGGACAGCAGCGCCTGCCGAGCCGCGGCGGTCATGACTTCACCACTGCGTTCCAGCGCGAACGGGCTAACCCAGCCGGCAACCGTCAGCAATGCGGCCGACCAGGCAGCGGCCAACAACATGATCGGAGCGAAACAGCGCGCAAATCCTGGCCCTGCCGCCCGAATAACACTGATTTCGCTCTGCTCATGCATGCGGCCCAAGGCTAGTAAAACGCCGGTCAGCAAGGCCAGCGGGCCCACCATCATGGCGGCCTCCGGCAAACGCAGCACCAGAACAACGAGAACCAGGCGACCAGGCAGCTGCCCTTGCGCAGCCTCAGCCAGCAATTCAGCCAGGAACAAGGCCGAGATCACGCCGAGGAACACGCTCAGACTCATCAGGGAAGCCACCAGCGACTCACGCAGGATGTAGCGGTGCAGGATCACCATCGATGAATCGAGCTGGTTACAATGAAAGGCTGATGTGACCGGTCTGGCCGCACTGGATACTCCATTACATTTGACAAGCTTGCGGGCTTGGTCTGCCGACCGGTACTCCACCCACCGCCCACTTTCAGGATTAAGCTCATGCAGTTTACAACCACCCACGATTCTCCCGTAACGGTCCAGACCGATTGCCTGATCGTCGGCATCACCGAGGACGGCAGCTTCACCGATCATCTTCGAGCGATTGACGCAGCCAGCGATGGACTGTTGACCCGAATGCAAGCCGCCGGAGAGCTGCCACGTGCGGCCGGCAAGACGCTGATGCTGCATGCCGTGCCCGACCTGAAAGCCGAACGCTTGTTGATCACCGGCCTGGGCAAATCCGACAAGCTGGACGGCGCGCAGTTCTACAAGGTCGCCTGCGGCGCCGGCAAGGCACTGCGCCAGTCGCGCGCGAAAAGCGCGCACTGCCTGCTGGCCGAGACGGAAGTGGGTGGACGCGACCTGGCCTGGAAGACACGCCAGGCCGCACTGGGCCTGGCCTGGTCGAACTATGTCTACAGCGCGACCAAAAAGCCGGCCGAACACGCACCGCCGGCGACCGAGCGCGTCAGCTTTCCGCACAGCGACGCCGCAGCAAGTCAGACCGGCATCGCCGAATCCCTGTATGCCGGCATCCAGCTGTGCCGCGACCTGGGCGATCTGCCGCCCAACATCTGCAACCCGGCCTACCTGGCCGATACCGCCCGTCGGCTGGCCGCTGACCATGGCGGCCTGGAAGTCGAGATTCTCGACGAGCAGCAGATGACCGAGCTGAACATGAATAGCCTGCTGGCTGTCGGCCAGGGCAGCGCCAACCCCTCCTACCTGATTCACTTGAGCTGGCGCGGGGGCGCCGAAGACGAAGCGCCACTGGCCCTGGTCGGCAAGGGCATCACTTTCGATACCGGCGGCATTTCGCTTAAACCCCGCGACCTGATGGAACAGATGAAGTTCGACATGTGCGGCGCGGCCACCGTGCTTGGCGTGATGGAAGCGGCCGCCCGGCTGAAACTGCCGATCAATCTGGACGGCGTGGTCGCGGCCGTGGAAAACATGCCCGACGGCAAGGCTTATCGCCCGGGTGACGTCATCACCACCATGTCCGGCAAAACCGTGGAAGTGCACAACACCGACGCCGAGGGCCGCATGATCCTGGCCGACGCGCTGACCTGGACGGGTCAGTTCGTCAAGCCGGCCGCCATGGTCGATATCGCCACCCTCACCGGTGCCTGCGTCGTTGCCCTGGGCCACCACGCCAGCGGCATCATGAGCAAGCACGATGATCTGGCCGAAGAACTGGTCAGCGCCGGAAATGAAGCAGTCGACCGCGGCTGGCGCCTGCCGCTGTGGGACGACTACCAGGAACAAATCGACACCCCGTTTGCCGACATGAAAAACATCGGCGGCATGCCGGCCGGCAGCATCACCGCCGGCTGCTTCCTGGCCCGTTTCACAGAGGGCCAGCGCTGGGCCCACATGGACATCGCCGGCTCGGCCTGGCAGTGGGGCAAACCGGAAAGCGCGACCGGTCGTCCGGTCGGTTTGCTGGTGCAGTGGTTGGTGGATCGGGCTGGGGG
>SLJA01000331.1 GCA_007135355.1 Wenzhouxiangella sp. | reverse complement strand
GCGACTGCATCACGACACCTCGTTTTCGAAGAGCCAACAGCCCCGCCGACGGCCAACTGCCCGGACAACTGCAACGAACGCTTCCGCGGCGGCATGTGCTTTTGCCAGCCCCAAGAGGGCCGATGCCCCGAAGGCACCGAAGGCCGACCGCACAACGTCCAGCCGCCGCTCGAATGCTCAGTGCATGCTCGTCGCGCAGGCTTTTTGCTTCTGGGCGCTGCTCGTGGGGGTGGGTTACCGCTCAAGGTGCTAAACGTTCAGGGATAGGGACAAAGCCGGTTTTCAGGCCGAAGATCTCGACAATTGCATTGAGTGTGGCGATGGTCGGGTTGGCATTGCCGGATTCGATCTGGCGCAGCGCCTGGACGCTGATGCCGCGATGGCGGGCGAATTCGGGTTGGGTCAGGCCACTGATGTGACGACGGCCAAACACGTAGTCCGGCAGGTACTCCACGCGCGCATGTTCGTCGCCCAATGGTTCGATGCGTGCCGCTGCCACCCAGACGCCATCACGGTGGATTTCTATTCCCGGTTCCTCCTCCATCGATTGATTTGATCATTTGTTTTAGTGGTTAAATAGTGATGGATTATCTGGTTATTCGTTATTCTGATGCGACTTCTTGCGCAGCCGCAGTCGCTCACGACAAAGCCCGCTACACCAGCCGCTTGGTCGCTTCGCCGATGATCTCCAGCGAGCGGACGAATGCTCACTGATGCTCTGGATTACGATCATGCCCAGGCCGTCCATACGGAAATCGAGGCTGAACTGCACCGGCTTGATCCCCCGGACTGGCACCGGCGCATTTCGGCGAGTCGCGCCTGCCGGAGCCGGCCAGCACCGATGCCCACCGCCTGACCATAGCCCGGGAAATCCTGGCCCGACCAGACTATGGCTTCGGCCGGCATGGTTCGATGGTGCTGACCAGTGCCGAGATCACCGACCACGAGCGCGAAGTCTCACGCGCCGAGATCCGCGAGCTGGATGTGAGTTTGTCCGGCGACATCACCCTGCGCGGCACTGAAACCACCTGGCACTACCGCTGGCAGGAGTTCCGCTTTGCCACCCCGATCCAGGATGCCGATGGCGGCGATTGGTATATCTGGTGGATTACCGCGCGCAAATACAGCTCCGGCTGGGAACGGACGCCGATTGGGCCCTGGGTGTCCGGTGCAGCGGTCAAGGGCGACCAAATCCTGGAATCCCAATTCTGACATCTAAATTTTCACGCTAATTTCAAGTTGATTTCAATCAGCTCTGGTGGTTTCAGATCACGATGCGAGCTGAATTTATATGCCTGGCGAGGTACTCCTCCGTGCGAACGAAGCTCCCGACCCCGATACTGGCCTTGTTACTGCTCTTCGTACTGGCCCTGGCATCTGCCACAGCGTTCGCCCAGTTCGTGGATGACGGCTACGACCCGAACGTCGGCAACGGTTCGGTGAACACCTTGGCCAATGGTCCGGATGGGGCGGTGTTGGCGGGAGGCACGTTCACCAGCGTTGATGGGCAAGCAGCGCTGAGGCTCGCTCGGATCGGCATTCGTGGCAAGCTCATCTCCATCTTCCCGCAAGTCAATAGCACTGTCCATGCGACCCTGGGCACCAACGCCGGCGAATACTGGATTGGCGGCAGCTTTACGCAAGTAGGGGGCGCGACCGTTCCTCGTGTAGCCCGGCGCAGCGCAAATGGCCAAGCCGTGCCTGGCTTCACCAGCCCAGTGCCAAACAGCACGGTCCGCGCACTGGCTGAAGCAGCGGGGAATCGGGTTTATATAGGCGGCCAATTCACCGAGGTCGGCGGTCAGCCGCGCTCGCGAGTGGCGCGCGTGAACGCTAACGGCAGCCTCGATGCTTCGTTTGCTCCGCCGGAGTTCAACGGCACGGTTTACGCACTGGCAGAGCAGTCAGATGGGAAGCTGATTATGGCCGGCAACCTTCAGCGCGTCGGCGATATTGCGCCTCGACGACTCTATCGCCTGAATGCCGACGGTAGCTGGGACTCGAGTTTTTTGGTCACCAACATCGTCTCCAGCCCTTTCACCATTTTTGCCGTTGCCGTGCAGGATGACGGCAAGATTGTGGTCGCGGGCGATTTCGGCGGCTACATCCGGCGCTATCACGCCGACGGCAGCCTGGATACCGACTTCACCCCGCCAAGCTTGAACGGCGCGATCAGAGCTTTGGCCCTGCAGCCTGACGGCCGGCTGATTATCGGCGGCGACTTCACCGGCTTGAGCGGGCGCAACCGGATTGCGCGCTTGAACGAAGACGGCAGCCTGGACAACATCTTTGCCAGCGGTCTTGGCACCAACGACACGGTCCGTGCACTCAGCCTGCAGCCTGACGGCAGCGTAGTGATTGGTGGCGATTTCACCTCGATCAATGCCGTTCCCCGCAACCGCATCGCCCGGCTGGATGCCAACGGCAGGATGCACCGCACCTTGCTTTTCGGCGGCACGACCAACGGCGCCATCCGCGCCCTGGCCGTGGAGCCTGATGGCAATCTGCTGGTCGGCGGCGATTTTTCGGTTTTCAACGGGCAACAGCGCCGGGCGCTGGTCCGGGTGGGCGAAACCGGCCAACCGGTAAGCGGTTTTGCTCCGGGTTTCCCTCTCGGCGGCGGAGTTAACGCGATTGCCGTGCAGCCCGACGGCAAAATACTGATCGCTGGTAGTTTCCTGATGATTACCGGTGCCCCCGGCGCAAGCAGTTTCCGGATGGGCCGCCTGCATCCTGACGGCACCTATGACCTCAGTTTTTCCAGCCCAATTGATCAGATTGCCTGGATTGAGAGCATGCTGCTTCAGGACGATGGCCGGATCATGATCGGCGGTAATTTCGAAAACCTTGGCGGCCAGTCGCTCAGCGGGCTGGCCAGGCTGAACAATGACGGCTCGATAGACCCCAGTTTTCAACCGCCAGAGTTCGATGACATGGTGCTGGCGATCATCCAGGATGGCGTAGGCGGCTACCTGGTCGGCGGTCGATTCAGTTCACCTCGACCCAACCTGGTCCGCCTGCTTGCCGATGGGACACTGGATGAGAGCTTTCTGCCCAACACCCCCAACCAGGAAGTACGCGCCCTGGCCATCGCTCGTTCCGGAATCCTGGTCGGCGGCAGCTTCACCAGCATCGGTGGCCAGCCTTGCCTCGGCCTTGCGCGCATGAATCTAGGCGGACAAGTCTCAGCCGATTGTCTACAGAGCGGGCTGCTCATTCCGGTGCGAGCCATCGTGCCACGCGCGGATGGCTCATTTTTTGTACTGTCACCTTTCAGAGCAGAACTGTTAGAGACGCCGACTCAAGCCTTCCCGAACTGGATTCCTCCGTTCGTCAATGTGGCGACCGAACGTTTGAATACGGCGATTGTCCAGCCTGATGGCCGCCTGGTCGTCGGCGGACAGTTTGACAACATCGGCGGGCAGACGCGTCGCGGCCTGGCGCGATTCTCCCTGCGCGCAAGCGGCAACAGCTTAGAACAGTCGATCACCTGGAACCAGAACACCGGGCAGGTGCGCTGGCAGCGCGCGCCCGACAGTGGCGCTCCCGAAGTCATCGGGCGGCCGCGACTGATGGTGTCGGCCGTGTGCTGTGATCCGGCCACGTTCAGCCCCGTCGCAGGTGGCGGTGTCATGTTCCGCTCCGGCGATGGCTGGATATTGAACGGCTTCAGCGGGCAACCCGGCCGATTCTACTTGGCGGTGGATTTTGGTACCGGGCACCCCGGCGGCATCGGTTCGAGTCGCAGCCGAACCCCGGCCTACCGCATGCAGGGCCCCGAGCCGCCGCCAATCACGGCCGATCTCTCGGTCATCAAACTGGCTCAGCCGGGCAGCGTTGCCGTTGGAGAGACGGTCACCTTCAGGGTCACCGCCAGCAACAACGGCCCGTCGCCAGCCACTGAGGTTGCGGTTATCGATCAACTGCCTGCCGGCTTTACCTTGATCGATTTTGGCACCTCGATAGGTGATTACGATCCGACGACCGGCGAATGGAAGATCAGCGACATGCCCGTTGGCATGGAGGCCGAGCTGGTCATGATCGCCACTGCCAAACCGAACGGTCCCTATGTGAACACCGCCCAGATCGCTGGTGCCGAGTTTGATCCTGTACCCGAGAACAACATTGCGTCCGTAACTGTGGAAGTGCTGCAGCCGCGCGCTGACCTTTCGATCAGCAAGAGCGCCCAACCGAGTCAGGCCCTGCCGGGCCAGACGGTCCGATTTGACGTCACCGTTGAAAACCTCGGGCCCGAAAATGCCACCGGCGTGGTCGTCACCGACCAGTTACCCAGCGGTTTCACCTATGGCGACCATCAGGCCAGCAGCGGCAGCTATGATCCGGTCAGTGGTCTGTGGCAGGTCGGCAGCCTGCTGCCGGGCCAGCAGCAGACTTTGAGCATCAGCGTCGAAGTCAATCCGATTGGGGATCATACCAATGTGGCCTGGGTGAGCGCCGCCACGCTGGACCCCATCCCCGACAACAACAGCGCGGCCGCGACCGTTGACGTTCCGCAGATTCCGGTAGGCCAGATCGCACCCCTGGACTTTGGCTCGACGCCAGTGGGAAGCAGCGCGCTGCGCACCGGCATACTGCTGAGCACGGGCAATGGCCCGCTGGTCGTGACCGGCCCGGTACAACTGGCCCAGAACAGCGGCGGCAGCTATGCGATCGAAGAGGATCTGTGCCTTGGGCTAACGCTGTTGCCCGACGAGCGCTGCTTTGTCGATGTTGTCTGTACGCCTGGCGCTGCGGGGCCACAGCCGGGGCTGCT
>SLJA01000152.1 GCA_007135355.1 Wenzhouxiangella sp. | reverse complement strand
TGGGCCGAGCGACCGTAGTCCTCCTCGCCTTGGCCGGCTTCGGGGAAGATGCTGGCATCGACCCAGGCGCGAATCCCGGTTTCGAAATACTCGTCATCAGAAAAACCGGCCGCGCGCATCATGTCGCCCAGATGGTAGGAGTGCATCACCGACCAGAACGGCTCGTTGTTGTTGAAGGCATCCCAGTCGCGCATGAACTGCTCGAAGGGGTCCATGCCTTCGTGGTACTGCGGCTGTTCCAGATGCACGGTGAGCCCGCCGGGCGCGAGCAGGCGGTGAATCTCGTTCATGATGCGCGGCAGGGCCTTGGCTGAGGTTTCATGCCAGAACATGCTGGTGGTGATCAGGTCGAAGTGCCCGTCCGGGTAGTCCAGTTGCTCGCCGCTGGCCTGGCGGAAGGTGATGTTGTCAACGCCCAGTGCGCGGGCGCGGGCATGGCCATAGCGCAGCACGGGAGTCGCCGTATCGACCGCAATCACCTCGGCCTCGGGGAAGGCCTGGGCCAGCGGCACGATGTTATGGCCGACCGTGCAGCCGATGTCGAGAATGCGCCGCGGCTTGAATTCCGGGTGCTCGCGCTTAAGCCAGCGCGCCAGCGCCTGGCCGCCGCCGTCGTTGTAGCGCCCGAGCATGCCGCCGGTGGTGGCAAAGATGCCGCAGTCATAGTTGGCCCCGGCGGAAATGTCTCTGGCGGTCAGCTCGCTGTGGTAACCGCCGGGCATGCAGTGAATGTCGACCGCCGCGGCATAGCGCGGCTGTTGGATGTTCGGGTCCAGTTCAAGTCCTGGCTCGGCATTGCGCCTCGCCGCCTTGTGGAGCAGTGTGTCGAGTTGGCCGAGCACCAGGCGCCGACCAGTCTGCTGGCGCATTTCCATGCTGCAGCGGCGGGCGGCACTCCAGATCTGGTAGCTGGTGTTGCCGGCCATGGCCTTGCGCACTTCGTGCCGGTCGCTCGGTGCTCTTCCCTGCTCCTGCTCGAACGCCGGTTTGACTTCCTGCTCATAGGCCGAGCGTACTTTCGGCGCCAGCGTGCCGGATACAAAACCATTCAGGTTGGCAAGAAAGTCGAAGCGGGCGACATCATCATGCCCGGCCTCGGGAAACAGTTCATGGCGACCCACATGCTGCCAGCTCGGGGGTAATTGCGACATCTCGAAATCTCCTCTAAAGAAACCATCTGCCCCACCGGGCGAAATACAAAGTGCCCTTTACTTTCGATCAGGAAGCGGGTAAAAAGTCCGGACAAATATACACCCGCCAAGGATAGGCCATGCGAACGTCAGACTCAAGTCAGGCGCGCGGGGTGTGGAGCTTGCCAACCCTGAACTAAAGGAGAGACTGATCTCATGCAACTGACCCTGGGAACCACCCTGAAAACGGCCATCACCGGCCTTGCGCTGTGTCTGGGCGCGACGGCCTGGAGCGCCCCGCTGGACCTTAGCAACTCGGAAGATTCGCTGACCGCCTTCGCCAAGATGCGCTGCAGCCTGGATCCTGAAGAAACCACCATTGCCTGGTGGTACGGGACCTTGTTCGCCCAGTTTCCCGACAGCCAGCCGCAGCCCTTGATGCGATTCGAGGGATTCAACGCCTGCCGCATGCTGCCGCATGAAGACGGCGGCTTCAAGATGGTGACGCGCGAGGTCACTTACTATCAGGATCTGGAGACCGGCGAGATCATCGAGACCTGGGACAACCCGTTTACCGGCGAGACGGTCGAGATCATGCAGGTCGCCAACGACCCGGTCAGCCATCAGATGCCGCTGGCCGGTCGCGACTATTCGACCTGGCCCTGGGTGCAGATCGCTGACCAGTTGATGCTGACCATGAACATTCCGCTGGCGTACCCCAATCCGCTAACCGTGGAGGAGTTTCCGGACGAATCCAGCGGGCCGATGTACTTTGCCTCTGAACACTTCACCTTTTTTGCGCCGATCGACCAGATCAACGATCTCGACATTCAGTCCACCGCCGCCACCTACGGCTGGGCGCGCACCGGCCCCTGGTTGCCGTGGATGCGCATGGGCCAGCGCCCGGGTGGCCTGATTTACTCCGGCCAGGGCATGAAGCTGCCGGGTGGCTTCGAGCAATTGCCCGAGGCCATCCGCGCCTATACCCTGGAACACTTCCCGGAATACGCCACGGCACCATTGGAGTTCACCACCCCCAATGCCACCAGTTGGACGGTCTTCCGAGACATGGTGCGTGAGCAGCGCGCGGCCGAGCAGAACGGAACGGAATAAGCGATCAGCCTGGCGCAGTTTGGGCCGCTGGCCTCTGCCAGCGGCCCCGAGCATTACCGCCGTTCGAACCGGTACGGCTGGGTCGGCGGCACCCGAAACGCATACTGCCCGCTTTCCAGCCGTCCGGACTCCTGGTAGCTGATGGTGCCGTCGGCCGTGATCTCCACGACGGCATTGATACCCATTCGCCGCCCGGAAGCAGCTACCAGGCTGCACTGCTCGGCGCTGATCGCACCACGCCAGCCGCCATCGGCTTGAGGCGCAAAATAAAGCGCACACTCCGGGCCGTAGCCGCGCAGTGCATCCGGACCCAGATCCAGGAAAGCGCCCGGTTCTTCGGCACGCCCAGCCCACGCTGTGCCATCGACGAAGGCAAAGAAATCCATGCGCACCGTGCCCGTTTCGTCTTCGCGGAACGACCAGATGCGCTGGCGCGAGATCGGTCCGTCGACGCTGCCGCTGTGCCACTCCAGGTAGAGCACATGATCACCGATGGCCGGAGCCTCCACCGGGGCAAACAGCGCGTGCTGCAAATCCAGCCATTCGCCTTCAACGCTGGGCGCTACTTTGAGCGCCTCCGGGGCTGCTTCGAACTGGGCTGAGTTGTCAAATTGCCCGATCAGGCTGCGGGCAACTGCCGCCGCGCGATCAGCGTCCACGGGCGAAAACAGTTCCACGATCGCGCCATCGGGCGCCCGCAGGGCTAAAATGTTCACAGCCCCATAAGGCGGCAGCTCGAGTACCGCCGGCCCGCGCCAGACCGCCGCGCCGGCCGCTTCTATCCGCGCTCTAGCGGCATCGATATCCGGCACCGGGTAGCGCACCGACAGAATGCCCAGATTGGGCGGTTGAGCGCGCTCGCCAAGCTCGCGACCATCGAGTCCGGCAAACTGCATTAACTCCAGCCGTCCGGTCTCGCCGGGGCGGGCTTGGAGGATGCGCGTCCGGCGCGGGATTTCGGTGGTCAGGTTCTGCGGTAGCCCGAAGTTGTTCGGCCCCGGCTCAGGATCAAGAAAATCGCCCGCCCAGAAGTGTTCCATGCCCAGGACATCGGTAAAGAACGCGTCGGCATGCTCGATATCGGCCACCATCTGCATGGCGTTGAACGGCTGGCTGAGTCGCTCGAACTGCCAGAAGGCGTCCAGCGATGGCTCGAGCCGCTCGTACAAGGCGATATTGATGCCATCCGGGCCTTTCAGCACCACATTGCCGAGCACCGACGGCGGAAAGACGAACTGTACCGGCTCGCTTTCGGCCAGCCAGCCCAGGGCCAGGGCGTCGGCGTAGACGGCATCCAGCTCCCGAGCGCGCATCATCAGGCTGAAGTAACCGCCCGTATCCCAGGCCCGGGCGCCAACCCGAACGGGCCTCTGCCCGACATCATTGAACCGGACAAATCTCAAGAAACCGTGGTCCGTGCCCGGCGCGCGGAGCAGCAGGAAATCGCCTGTGACTTCTCCGGAGAGTTGCCAGTAATTGATTTCCTGATGATCCATGCGGCCTTCGGCAATGACCTCGAATCCGCCGATATCGATGAACAGGCGCGCGGCCTGTTGCGGATCGCGCACGCTCAGCAGCGCCTCCCGCCAAGGCTCTGACAACACGGGGCCATTGGCCGGCACAGCCTGGCCCGGGGCGGCCAGGGTCAGGATGGCGGCCACGATCCAGACCCAGGCACGATTTGGTTGATTTGACATAAGGCGACTCCTCGTAGTCGTTCGCAAAGACTTAAACATTCCTTTCACATGACTATTGACCTGCCCGGGCTCAGGGACTAGTATTTGTCCGGACATATAACCCGAAGTATACGGAAACCTACCGACCGTCAGGGAGAACCAGACTCATGGCCAAAGCACAGCAAACCGACTCGCTAGACCGCTCCATTCCAGTTCTTCGAAATCCGTTCCGGCGCCGCGCCCTCACCCTGGCTGTGGCTTTGGCGCTTGGCAGCACCTCACTCGCACTGGCCCAGGAGCAAGGCGGCGATCAGGACGAAGCCGAAGCCCAAGCGGCCCGGCTCGACCGTATCGTGGTGACCGCCCGACGCCAGGAAGAAACGCTGCAGGACGCACCCGTTGCCGTGACCGCCTTCGGCGCCCAGGACATTGTCAACCAGGGCCTGAACAATATCGATGACCTGGCTCGTTTCGCGCCCGGCCTGTCGTTTTCCCAGACCTTCGGCCGCTCCGGCGACCGCCCGGTCATGCGCGGCCAGTCCAACGTGCTGGCCGGCGTGCAGTTCGGCGTCGAGTCGGGCACCGCTTACTTCATCGACGGCATCTATTTCAATGGTGACATCCAGTCGATCGACTTCAACAGTCTGGAGCGGGTGGAAGTCATTCGCGGCCCGCAAAGCGCCCTGTACGGTCGAAACGCCTACGCCGGCGCCATCAACTTCATCACCCGCGATCCGACCAACGAGCTCAGCGGTAACGCACGCGGGCTGGTCGCGCGGCACAACGAGCGCGAGTTCGCCGGCTCCATTTCCGGTCCGATCATCGAGGATCAGCTGTACTTCCGTCTTGGCGCGCGCTACTTCGAATACGGCGGCGAG
>SLJA01000109.1 GCA_007135355.1 Wenzhouxiangella sp. | reverse complement strand
GCCAAGCGTGCCGCTTGATCCGGCAGGCGTAGGGTCTGCAACTCCAGGCTCCTGCGCATCAAACCGCCGCGCTGGACTTCCAGATCGCCCAGCTGGGAGCAAATGTCGTCAATCACTCGATTGTTGGCAGTGGCGGTGGTGCAGATCACCGGGGCGTTCTCAGGCAGCCGGCGCAGCACGTTGGACAACCGCTGGTAGTCGGGTCGGAAATCATGGCCCCAGTCGGAAATGCAGTGTGCCTCATCAATCACCAGCAAGCCCAGACGGTCGGCGATCTGCGACAGAACCCTCTCCAAAAAGGTCTCGTTGGCCAGGCGCTCTGGCGAAATCAGCAGAACATCTATCTCGGCGGCCACGATCCTGTCCTCGATCTCTCGCCAATCATCGGCGTTGGTGGAATTGATGGTTTCGGCTGTGAGACCCAGACGGCGCGCGGCCTCAATCTGGTTGCGCATCAGGGCCAACAGCGGAGAAACCACCAGTGTCGGACCAGCACCCTGATCTCTCAGAATTCGAGTGGCAAGGAAGTAGACAATACTTTTGCCCCAGCCTGTGCGCTGGATGACGAGGCATTTTCTCCGCAGGACTGCTGCGGCGTGTATCGCCTCCCATTGTCCTTGCCTGAAGCTTACCGCCGGATTATCCAACGCCACTCTTAACAAGGCTGTCCCCTGATCTTTTTCCACTATCCAACCCCTATTCACCGCCCAATGTTCAAGCTTTCCAGTCAAGTCTTCGGAATATCATGGATATCGCCGGCAATCGAAAACCTGAGCCGCCGGTTTCGCACCGAAAAGCGGTTTTTCTTCGTTACCGAATTTTGCGAATAGCGTAGAAACTATAACCGCCACCTTTGGAATGCGCTTTAGCGCCGGCCCTTCCCAATGACTTGGCGCGTTACACTGTGGTGATGGCAAGCCCGTCCAAACGATCAAACGCCGAACCCTGGTGGACGCCCCGCCAGGTGGCGGTGGGGCACGGCCTGGAGCTGGACCTCGGCACGCTCAAGCTGCGTCTCGGCCATGGGCACGACGAGTGGCGCATCGACCACGAATACCTGGCCGAAGATGCCGCGCCGAACAAGGCCCGCATCAAAGGCCGACGCAGCCTGCCGCCGGAGTTCAAGGAACGCTATGTCATCGGTGGCGACTCCCGGCGACTCAATCTGACACCGCTGCTGGCCGACCGCAACGTGGTCATTCGCCCGCGCCAGCCGGTATTCCTGTTGAGCGGCCAGCAAGTCACCTTGTATCTGTCCACACCGGTGTGGATCCAGCTGGAGGTCGGCGATCCGGGCACCTTGCTGCGCGAAGTGCCGGTGCAGCGCTTGTCCGATACCTGGTTCGGCCCGTCCACCCGCGAGGGCGAAATCTGCTACGCCGGGCGCACCCAGGCCCGGCATCATGTTGAAGAACTGCCGCGCCGACCGCATCGCGCCATCACCCCGCTGCATATCCACAACAAGGCCTCAACCCCGCTGCCGCTGGAAAAATTCAGCCTGCCGGTGCCGATGCTGTCGCTGTACGGCGGCACCGACGGCTCGCTGTGGACGCAGCGCCTGACCCTGACCCGCGAAGACCAGTCGGACCTGGCCGCAGTGCGCATCGACCGGCGCCCGCCGGATTATGCGGATGGCCTCAAACTGCTGGCCAAGCCGCGCCAGGATCCGGGCCGCTCCGGACTGGTGCGCGCTTTCAGCCTGTTGTTCGGGAGTTCGTCATGAGCGAGTGGCTGCAAAACATCAACTGGTCCGCCGCACTGCCGCTGGTGCGGGCGACAATTCTGATCAGCGTGGGGCTGATCCTGGCCTCTCTGGCCAGCCGCCTGGCCGCGCGCGGATTGCGCCCCCGCCTGAGCACGCATGTGCTGCAGCTGATTCGCCGGCTGGTCTTCTATGTCGTTCTGGCCTTGTTTCTGGCCTCGGCGCTGCGCGAGCTGGGCTTCAGCCTGGCCGTGCTGATGGGTGCGGCCGGGGTGCTGACCGTGGCAATTGGTTTTGCCTCGCAAACCACGGCATCCAATCTGATCAGCGGCCTGTTCCTGATCGGCGAGCGCAGCTTCGAAGTCGGCGAGATCATCAAGGTGGGACAGACCACCGGCGAGGTACTGTCGATCGATCCACTGTCGGTCAAGCTGAGAACGCTGGACAATTTGCACGTGCGCATTCCCAACGAGACGCTGATCAAAAGCGAGGTCACCACGCTCAACCGCTACCCGATCCGCCGCCTGGACCTGACGCTGGGCGTGGCGTACAAGGAAGACCTGAACCGCGTGCGGGATGTGCTGATGCAGGCGGCCGAGGCCAACCTGAACTGCCTGGACGAACCCGCACCGCTGTTCATCTTTATCGGCTTTGGTGATTCCTCCCTCAACATCCAGTTTTCGGTCTGGGCCCGGCGCGAGAACTTCCTCACCCTGCGCAACAGCATCAGCGCTGAGATCAAGCAGGCCTTTGACGAGGTCGGCATCGAGATTCCGTTCCCGCACCGCACGATCTACACCGGCGAGGTCACCAAGCCGATGCCGGTGCAGCTGATGCGGCAAGCTGAGCCGGATGCGACCGATCGGCAGGATTGAGTGCCGCGATCGCTGGCGAATGCGCGCAGCGGCCGCAACCCCGGGCTTAAGGGATGCGCTCAAGCTTACACACAAACCGGGTCCACGACGCGGTTTGGACATAGCTTCAAGCGACTTGCCATAATGCCCGGCAGTCACCCGACCCACACAGGACGACACCATGGCCAAAACTGCTTCCACCATGCTGCCTCTGGGCACACCTGCTCCAGACTTCATCCTGCCGGACACGGTGACCGGCAAGACACTGAGCTACGCCGACATTGCCGGGACAAAAGCCACGCTGGTGATGTTCATCTGCAACCATTGCCCCTTCGTCAAACACGTGCTCGATGAACTGGTGCAGCTAGGCCGGGACTACGCCAGGCCGGACGTCGGCGTTGTCGCCATCAGCAGCAATGACGTGCACGGCTATCCACAGGATCGGCCCGAGCGCATGAAGGAGCTGGCCGAGAGCCTGGATTTTGCCTTCCCCTACCTGTACGACGAGCCGCAGAACACGGCGCGCGCCTATGGCGCGGCCTGCACGCCGGATTTTTACATCTTCGACGGTGAGCAGCGTCTCGTCTATCGCGGCCAGCTGGACGACTCGCGCCCCGGCAACGGCATCCCGGTGACCGGCCGCGACATCCGCGCCGCACTCGACGCCCTGCTGGCCGGTCAGTCCGTCAACCCGGAGCAGAAGCCTTCGATCGGCTGCAACATCAAGTGGAAGAGCGGCTGAGTCAACCGGCTGCACCCGGTCACTGATGCAGCAGGCCGGCTGGCGGCTCGAAGGCGGGCCGACCCGGGCCGACCAGCAACGCCGCGGCGAATGAGAGACAGACACTAATGTCTTTCCCGATCGACCCGCTGCTGGCGCAACTGGTCGAAACGCTGGACCAGCACGGCACGATCCTGCTCAGTGCACCACCCGGCGCCGGCAAGACCACGCGCGTGCCGCCGGCCCTGTTGGCGTCTGGTTGGCTGGGGGACGACAAGATTGTGATGCTGGAGCCGCGTCGGCTGGCGGCCCGGTCGGCCGCGCGTTACATGGCGCGCGAGCGCGGCGAGCCGGTCGGTCGGACCATTGGCTACCGCACCCGGCTGGACACGAAAGTCTCGGCTGCCACCCGCATCGAAGTCGTTACCGAGGGCATCCTGACCCGAATGATCCAGTCCGACCCGGCACTTGAGGGCATCGGCTGCCTGATCTTTGATGAGTTCCATGAGCGCTCGCTGCAGGCCGACTTAGGGCTGGCCCTGGCGCGCGAGGTGCAGCAATCGCTGCGGCCGGAGCTGCGCATTCTGGTGATGTCGGCCACCCTGGCCGTCGATGCCCTGCGCGACAAGCTGGGCCAGCCGCCGCTGCTGGAAGCTCATGGACGGAGCTTTCCGGTCGAGCTGCGCTATCGGCCGCCCCTGCGCGAGCGGGCGCTACTTGATCATGTGGCCGCCATGGTGATGCAGGCCCTGGACGAGGCGCACGGCTCCCTCCTGGTGTTCCTGCCAGGCGCCGGAGAAATCCGCCGGGTGGCCAATGCGCTGGCGGCCCGAGTGCCGGAACGCGTCCGACTGTGTCCGCTGTACGGCCAGATGCGCCCGGAAGACCAGGACGCCGCCATCGCGCCCGCGCCGGCCGGCGAACGCAAGATCGTGCTGGCCACCGCCATTGCCGAGTCCAGCCTGACCATCGAGGGCATCCGCGTGGTGATCGATGCCGGACTGCAGCGCCGCGCCCGCTTCGATCCCAATTCCGGCATGAGCCGGCTGGTCACCGAAAGCGTATCCAAGGCCGCCGCCGAGCAACGCGCCGGTCGCGCCGGCAGGCTTGAAGCCGGCGTGTGCTACCGGCTGTGGAGCGAGGGCGAACAAGCCCGGCTGCGAGCGCACACGCCGCCGGAAATCGAGCAGGCCGACCTGGCCTCGCTGGTGCTGGAACTGGCCGGCTGGGGCGCGCGCGATCCGGAGCAACTGACCTGGCTGGACCCGCCACCGGCCGCGCACTGGCGCCAGGCTGTCGATCTGCTGCAACAGCTTGAAGCACTGGATGCCGAAAGCCGCATCACCGCCCACGGCCGCGCCATGCTCGAGCCCGGCCTGCATCCACGCCTGGCCCACCTTTTGCTGCGCGGACGCGAGCGCGGGCAAGGCGGCCTGGCCGCTGAGCTGGCCGCCCTGCTCAGCGACCGTGACCTGCTGCCGCCGGGTTCGGGCAGCGACCTGAGCCTGCGCCTGGACACCCTGCGCCACGGCCATCCACGCGTGTCGCGGGCGCGCCTGCAG
>SLJA01000042.1 GCA_007135355.1 Wenzhouxiangella sp. | reverse complement strand
TCGGTGATGTCCTTGCGTCGACAGCGCGTGCCATTGAGAAAATACGAAGACTGGCCGTCCCGGCTGACCTGGCGTTTGACCGAAATCTCGCTGTAGGCGGCATATTCACCGCCCGCCCGCCCATCGGCGTTATCGAACACCAGCTCCACGGTCGCCGTGGTGACCGGCTTGCGCGACGAAGAGCCGGAAAAAATGACATCGCTCATGGATTCGCCACGCAACTGGCGCGCCGAGCTCTCGCCCATCACCCAGCGAACGGCGTCGATGATGTTGGACTTGCCGCAACCATTGGGGCCGACGATACCCATCAGGTTGGACGGGAACCGAACCGTGGTTGAATCGACGAAGGACTTGAAGCCCGACAGTTTGATGGCAGTCAGCCGCATTGACGCATCACTTGATGTTTTTTGTTTTAATACAGCCCCGTCGGGCCGGCAGATGGCCCCAATAACACTGGCCGGAGAATCGAGCGCAATGCCTAGTCATCCCAGCAAGGAGCTGGAAGTTTTCCCCAACCCTCAGCGGGAGCGGGATTATACCATCCGGATTCGGGTTCCCGAATTTACCTGCCTGTGCCCGAAGACCGGGCAGCCCGACTTTGCCGAGCTGCTGCTGGAATATGTTCCCGACGCGTTCTGTGTCGAGCTGAAAGCCCTGAAGAACTACGTATGGAGCTTTCGCGACGAGGGCGCTTTTCACGAGGCGGTGACCAATCGCATACTGCAGGATCTGGTGGCGGCCACCCAGCCACGCTTCATGCGTCTGACCGCGGACTTCAACGTTCGTGGCGGCATCTACACCGCTGTGGTCGCCGAACACCGAGCCGCCGACTGGCAGCCTGCGCTACCGGTCAATCTGCCTTAGTCAGCCCCGGCGCCGGGCTCCAGCGGCAGCATAGGGGTAATTTCTGCCGCCTCGTAAAGATCTTCGACGATCGCCTCCAGGCGTTCCCGTACCAGTTGCCGCGCGATCCCTTCGCGCACGCTGTCCAGTGGCGGAAGTTCCAGCGCGCGGCTGTCAGCCACCCGCAACACGCGCCATCCCTGCTCCGTTTGCAGCGGGACACCGATGACCTCGCCGTGTTCTATTTCCGCCAGTACGGCACCGATTTCAGCGCCTACTTGACTGCGGTCCACCCAGCCGGTGCGTTCCAGCGATTGCGCGTCGAAATGCCCTTCCGCGGCCAGCGCTTCGAACGTCACCTCACCGTCATCGAGTGCCGCCAGAGCCAGCAAGGCCTGAGACTGGCCGGGAAATAACACCGTCTCGAAAGTAAATTGGCGGTCTCCAGAGCGTTCCAACTGGGTTTCATAGACCCGCCGTATATCGTCCTCGCTGACCGGAAACTGTTCGTGAATGTGGGTGAAATAGCGAATCTGCAGGGTCTCGAGATCACGCAGCAGGCGTGCTGCTCGAACTTCGGGCGCCTCGGCCAGGCCTTCGCGCTCGGCGGCATTGGCCACGGCGCGCAGCCTGATCAATTCGTCCAGCAGCGCGCGCATGCCCTCGTGGTCGTCCTCGTCTACGCCGCGCTGGCGCATCATGTACTCCAGCATCGGTAAGGAAATGGGGCGGCCGTCCACCTCCACCAGGATGACGTCGTCATCATGGATCAGCCCAGCCTGCTCTGACTGGCAAGCTGTCAGAACAAGGACGACAAATATCAAAAACAGTCTATTAGCTTTCATTTGGAGAAATCGCCTCAATATTGAGCGCATGGATGTCCGTGCTCATCAACTCGCCCATGGCGTCGTAGACCCGTCGATGTCGCGATAGTCGGGGCAAGTCGCGGAAGGCCTCGCTGACCACGCGAACGCGGAAATGACCCCGACCGTCGCGGGCGCCCGGATGGCCAACATGCAGGTGCGACTCATCGATAACTTCCAGCTCCATTGGCTCAAGCGCGCTTTCGATGCGGCTTCGAATCATGGCGACTCGCTGTGCGGTCATGGCAGCACCTGTCGATAAGGATGAACTTCAACGCCCTGCCAGGCACCGGACTCAAGATAGGGGTCGGACTCGGCCCACTGGCGCGCCGCGAGCAAGCTGTCGAACTCCGCCACGATCAGCGAGCCGACAAAACCGGCCGGGCCCGGATCGGGGCTGTCGATGGCCGCAAAGGGCCCTGCGGTCAACAATAAGCCCTGATCGCACAGCGCCTGTACGCGGGCCAGATGTTCGCTGCGCACGCGTTGACGCCGCTGCAGGCTGTCCGGCGCGTCACGACCGAGAATGCAATACAGCATTGCGTTTTTTACTCCTTCAATTCACATGAATCTCCGACCCGACATTGTAACCGGCGATGGATCGCGGCCATGCTGAGTCGCATGCGTGCTGAGACCAAACGCCGGTCTGATCCGGCTACACTGGCGCGGTGAATACCGATCCCACTCAGGCTCCGCGCGCCGCCCAGCAGGAAATGCCGTTTGCCATGGTGCAGGGCGCACCAGTGTTGAAGCTGCCGGATGACTTGTACATCCCCCCGGATGCGCTGGAGGTGTTCCTGGAGGCTTTCGAAGGCCCGCTGGATTTGCTGCTGTACCTGATCCGGCGTCAGAATCTGGATATTCTCGACATTCCGATCGCCGAAATCACCCGACAGTACACGGCCTACATCGAAATGATGGCGGGCATGCGCCTGGAGTTGGCCGCCGAGTACTTGGTCATGGCTGCCATCCTGGCGGAAATCAAGTCGCGCATGCTGCTGCCCAGGCCCAAGAGCGACGAAGAGGATGAAGGGGATCCACGCGCCGATCTGATTCGCCGCCTGCAGGAATACGAACGCTTCAAGCAGGCCGCCAGTGACCTGGATGAACTGCCGCGCCTGGAGCGCGATCTGGCCGTGGCAAGCGCGGCGGTTGAAGATCAAGGACAAGTGCGTCTGCCGCCCGAGGTGGACTTGCGCGAACTGCTGCTGGCACTGAAGGAAGTCATGGCCCGTGCCGACATGCTCGCCCATCACCAGGTCCAGCGCGAACCGCTGAGCGTGCGCGAGCGAATGAGTCGGGTGATCGATCTGGTATCGCGCCAGCGTTTTGTCGAATTCGGCCAGTGCTTCGACATCGAAGAAGGCCGAATCGGGGCCGTAGTGACTTTCCTGGCGCTGCTGGAACTGTTGCGCGAGCATCTGATTGATCTAGTCCAGCAAGAGCTGTTCGGCACGATTTACGTGCGCAGTCCGGCCACGGGCTGAATCGCCCCTGCCCGGGTATTTTCGTGGAATGACGCCAACATCATGGATATTGCCTATCTCAAAAATGTGGTCGAAGGCGCTTTGCTCGCTGCCGGCGGCCCGCTCAGCCTGAACCAGCTCAATGCGCTGTTTCCGGATGAGGAAAAACCCGGTCATGGCGCGCTGAAAGAGGCATTGGCCGCACTCGATGCCGATCTGGAAGGACGGGCCGTCGAGCTGATCGAAGTCGGCAGCGGCTACCGCATCCAGATCCGTGCGCGGCTGATGCCGGTGATTGCGAACCTGTGGACGGAGAAACCCCCGCGTTACTCGCGCGCCCTGCTTGAAACCCTGGCCATCATCGCCTACCGTCAGCCGATTACCCGCGGCGAGATCGAACAGATCCGGGGGGTGTCGCTCAGCGCCAATATTTTGCGCACTCTGCAGGAGCGCGACTGGATCAAGGTCGTCGGGCACCGCGATGTACCCGGCCGCCCGGAGCTGTTGGGGACAACGCGCGCTTTTCTCGACTACTTCAATCTCAAGTCTCTGGATGAACTGCCGACCCTGGCCGAAATCAAAGACATCGATAACCTGGAGCCGGAACTGGAACTGATCCATCCGGCCGCCGCAGACAGTACGGACACGACAGCCTCCGATGAAGCGCAAGACTCCCGGAAAAAAACGAGCAACCCGGACCGGGCCGAGGATGGACAGCAAGACCAGCGGTCCGCCGCGACGCAAGAAGACGCGGCCGAGCCCGGCACCCCGAAAGACTGAAGAGCGCGCAACCATCGAATCGGCCGCGGCCGAGCGCTTGCAGAAGGTACTGGCCCGCGCCGGGCTAGGCTCACGCCGCCAGCTGGAAAGCCGTATCGAACGCGGCGAGATTCAGATCAACAAGGTTGTCGCCAGCCTTGGAGCGGTTGTCGGCGACGGTGACTTGGTCTCTGTGGACGGCAAGGATTACCGCGTCGTAGCCGCCTCCCCTGCCCATCGGACGCTGATCTATCACAAGCCCGAGGGCGAAGTGACCACCACCAGCGATCCCGAGGGGCGACGCACTGTCTTTGACCGACTGCCCAGTCTGTCCGAGGGGCGCTGGATCGCGATTGGTCGCCTGGACCTGAATACCGCCGGCCTGTTGTTGTTGACCACTGACGGTGAGCTGGCCAATCGCATGATGCACCCGTCCAGCCGCGTCGACCGCGAGTACCTGTGCCGGATCAGGGGTGCGGTGTCGGAAGAGCAACTGGAACAATTGCTGGCGGGTGTGCAGCTGGAGGATGGTCCGGCCGCTTTCTCCGATATCGTTGCCGGCGAAGTGACCGCGGGACATGCCTGGTTTACCGTCGTCTTGTTCGAGGGGCGCAATCGGGAGGTGCGGCGGCTGTGGGAGGCGGTCGGCGCGCAGGTCGCGCGTTTGAAACGGGTTCGTTTTGGCCCGGTCTTCCTGCCGGCGGCTGTGCGCTCCGGCCGCTACCAGGAGCTGACAGCGAGCGATCATCGCATCCTCAGAGAAGACGTCGGGCTAACACCCCAGCCGGTCGAGCTGATCCTGAAACGCCAGAGTTGAGTTTCCAGCCACCAACGGCATCTAGTGGGCCATGCGGCTAATTAGGTAACGCTCAGAGTCACTGTGCTGGCGTGAATCAAGGCGCGTTCCGCAGGGAATGGCTAGCCCTTTCCAAGGAACGCAACGCCGAGTCGCGCCAGC
>SLJA01000185.1 GCA_007135355.1 Wenzhouxiangella sp. | reverse complement strand
TCCCCCGGCGGTTCGGGCTCTGCCGAAGCCGCCGGCTCGGCAGGCTGAGCGGCCTCGGCCGCCTCGCCTTCGGTCGGCTTGGCCACCGGCTCGACCTCGTCGGCGGGTTTTGTGGGTTCAGCGGATTCAGTTGCGGCCGGGTCGGATTGAGCAGCGGCTTGCTTGCGCCGGGCCCAACGGCTGAGGAAGCCTTCGTCGGCCGCGGTAGTTTCTGGTTCCTTGCGTGCTTCAGGCTTGGTCACGGGCGTCAGCGATCTGGCAGTGCGTCATTTCAGGATACAACCTCCGAGTCATCCGGAGCAGCCAGGACCTGGATCACGCGACGAGATGAAAGTTTCACTGCACTCCGGAGCGCAGAGGAGCCGGCAGGGCCGGCTCCTTGGAGACAGACGGGACGCGCGGCGTCCCGGAATCAGGCTTTCCGGGGCGGCGAGGCGCCGGCCTTCGGATCGAATTCCTGGTCCTTGATCTCCTCGTACCACAGGGGCCGATGCAGCTGGGCCCATTCACTGCTGACGTGACCCTTGGTGGTGATATCCACCGAGCCGGGCGCCCCGATGGTGGCCATGTAGATGTGGGCGAAGCTGACGCCCAGCCAGAGGATGGCGACCACGGCGTGGATGATCAAGCTGACCTGGAACAACTCGCGGTTTTCGAAGATGTTCGGCAACAGCAGCAACACGCCGGTCACGCAAACCACGATGCCGGCCAGCACATTGACCAAGAACCAGATTTTTTGCCCGCCGTTGTAGCGGCCGGCCGGTAGATGCTTGCCAAAAGCACCACCAAACAATAGCCAGCGGACATCGACCATGCTCGGCTTGTTGTGGTGCAGCCAGGCCACGGCCATGACCAGAACGCCCGGGACAAACAGGACGCCACCCCAGTCATGCACGAACTTCGAAGCTCGGGCCCAGGCGGCAAAACCTTCAGGACCGAGTATCGGAATCAGCACCGCGCGACCGAATAGTAAACTCAGGCCGGTGATGGCCAGAATCAGAAACAGCACGGCAACATACCAATGCAGGATGCGATCAAACAGCGTCCAGGCCGGAACGCGCTTGCCGGAGGGATTACCCGGCTTGGCGCCGCCGCCGGTGTAGAAGTGCAGACCCACCATGGCCAGCACCATGAAACCAAGAAAGATCGGCAGGTAGGTCGAAACCGGCCCCATGCGCACCTGGCGAAAGGTCTCGGCGCTGTCGATCATGAAGACATTCGCTCCCGGACCGCGCACAGCCGTCACGCCCTCCTGCGCCTGGCGCGCCTGACGCCACAAATCCGAGCTCGGGTTGGTTGTCGGCGCAGCCTGGGCCGGTTCGGATTGGGCGACCGAGTCGTCGGTCTGCGCCATGGCCACATAGACATATCCGGTCAGCGGAATCACCATGGCGGCGACAACGACGAAAGCCGTCATCCAGCCGATCAAACGCAGGCGACGACGCGCGCTTTTGTGTTTTGCTTTGCTTTGCATAAAACCTCTCCGGACTAACGTTGTCGCTGACCGCGCTTCGCCCGGTCTCGCAACTCCTGTTGTCTTTGTTCATCCAGCTCCAGCGCGTCACCGACACGCTGCTCCTGGCCGGGCGCAATCCACGGATCACCGTGATCGGTTCCACAGCCGATCAGCAAGGCTGAAACCAGCAGCGCGGCAGAAGCAAGAAAAACGCAACGTGATGCAGACTGCATTTAGCGATCCCTCTGTCCGTCAAAGCGGCGATTCAGCTCTTCCCGGAACTCCGGATCTTCGAGCATGACCAGCAGCGGGTCGTCCGCGCCCCGATACTCCCCGGCCTCGAAAAACCGGGCATCGGGTGATTCGTAGCAGCCGCTGAGCATGACGGCCAGTGCCAACGCAGCGGCGGTCACCAGCAAGGGGCGTTTGTTCATATGCTCTCTCCATACGCCCTTGCCCAGCCCCAGGTATGCGGGCGCTCATCGCGGCTCATCGCGCGTTCCTTGAAGATCTCGCCAATCAGATCGCCATCGCCGGCCAACAGGGCTTTGGTGGCGCAGGTTTCGGCACACACCGGCAGCTTGCCGGCGGCGATGCGGTTGGCGCCATACTGGGCGAACTCTTCGGCCGATCCATTTTCTTTTGGACCACCGGCGCAGAACGTGCACTTGTCCATGCGACCGCGCGAACCAAATGCCGTGGCTTGCGGAAACTGCGGCACACCAAACGGGCAGGCAAAGAAGCAGTAGCCACAGCCGATGCACAGATCCTTGTCATGCAGGACGATGCCGTCGATGGTGGTGTAGAAGCAGTCGGTCGGGCACACGGCGGCACAGGGTGCATCCGTACAGTGCATGCAGGCGACCGAGATCGACTTCTCGCCGGGCTGGCCGTCGTTGAGCGTAATCACCCGACGGCGATTCAGGCCCCAGGGCACTTCGTTGGCGTTCTTGCAGGCAGTGACACAACCGTTGCACTCAATGCACCGATCCGCATCGCACAGGAATTTCATTCTAGGCATTTCTGTCTCCTCCGGCCTTAGCTGGCCTTGGCGATCTGGCAAAGAGTCGCTTTGGTTTCTTGCATCTGGGTCACTGGGTCGTAGCCATAGGTCATGGCCGTGTTGGCCGCCTCGCCACGTGCGTAGGGCGCCGTGCCTTCGGGGTAGCGGTGCGCCAGGTCTTCGCCCTGGAACCATCCGCCGAAGTGATACGGGGTCCACACCACACCACGACCGACACGTCGGGTGATCATGGCGCGAATCTTGATGCGGCCGCCTTCCGGGCTCTCCAGCCAGACCCAGTCACGATCCCGTATGCCGCGATCGTTGGCGTCAGCCGGGTGAATCTCGACGAACATCTCCGGCTTGAGCTCGGCCAGCCAGGCGGTTGATCGGGTCTCCGCGCCGCCGCCTTCGTGCTCGACCAGGCGACCGCTGGTGTGCGCCAGCGGGAAGTCGCCCGAGAAGTCCGTCTGCTGGATCGACTGAAAGCGGATCGGCAGGCGGAAGATGTCTTTCATGTCCTCGTGGGTCGGGAACTCCGCGACCAGGTCATGGCGCGGCGTGTAAATCGGCTCGCGATGCACCGGAATCGGATCCGGGAAGGTCCAGACGTTGCACCGGGCCTTGGCATTGCCGAACGGTGCCACTTCATACTTCAGGCACAGGCGCTGAATCCCGCCGGACAGATCGGTATGCCAGGCCACCGCATCCAGCGGCGAATCTTCCAGATTACGGAACTCGGCGATATCGGCTTCCGTCACCTGGCCATTCGGCTTTTCGGCCAGCCCGGCAATCCAGGCAATGGTCGCCATTTCATTCGCCGTGAGGTCGGCATGCCAACCCAGGCGCCGCAACAGGCCGTAGGTGATCGGCGGATGACCTTCCTCGATGGACGAGCCGGCGCTCCAGGAATCCTCGGCCAGAATGTTCACGCCGTTGTGTTCGGTACCGAAGCGGGCGCGGAACGGCAGACCGCCTTTTGACAGCGGCTTGCTGATATCCCACAGGATGTGGGTGCCCGGGTGTTTCTGCTCCGGCGTTCCCCAGCACGGCCATGGGAGACCATAGATCTCGCCGTCGCAAGGGCCGCCCTCGGCCATCAGCGTGGTGGTGTTGAAGGTGTGCTTGTTCTGCAGGTGCAGCTTAAGGCGCTCGGGGCTCTGGCCGCTATAGCCAATGGTCCAGGCGCCGCTGTTGATTTCACGCAGCGTATCTTCCCAGCTCGGCATGCCGTTGTTGACGCTGATGTTCTTGAACATCTGGTCGGCAAAGCCCATACGCTCCGCCATCAGATACAGGATCTCGGCGTCGGTCTTGGATTCGAACAGCGGGTCGACGATCTTTTCTCTGACCTGGAGCGAGCGGTTGGACGCGGTCGTGGTCCCGGCTTGCTCGAACTGCGTGGCGGTGGGCAGCAGGTAAATGCCGTCCTGCCGCTCGGCCAGAACGGCCAGGTGCGTCGGGTACGGGTCGGACACGACAATCATGTCCAGTTTATCCAGCGCCTTTTGCATTTCCGGCTGCCGGGTCAGCGAGTTGACCGAGTGCCCCTGGAACATGATGGAGCGAATATTGCTGCGCTGGCCCAGGTTTTGCGGGTCTTCCAGCACCCCATCAATCCAGCGCGAGTTCGGAATGCCTTCCACGTTCATGCGATGGACGCCGTTGATGGTGTAATCATCAAAGCGGCTGCGCATCTCGTCGAAATCGACACCCCAGACACGGCACCAGTGCTTCCACGCGTCATCGGACAGGCCCATGTAAGCCGGCAGGGTGTTGCACAGCGGGCCGATATCGGTCGCGCCCTGGACGTTGTCATGGCCGCGGAAAATATTGGCGCCGCCGCCTGATTTACCCATGTTGCCCAGAGCCAGCTGCAGAATCGCGTAGGCCCGCGTGTTGGCATTGCCGACGTGGTGCTGGGTGCCGCCCATGCACCAGACGATGGTGCCGGGACGATTGTCTGCCAGCATTTTCGCCGCCCGATGCACCTCTTCCTCGGATATGCCGGTGACGTCAGCGACTCGATCCGGCGTCCACGGGGCAACCGCCTGCCGGACTTCATCCATGGCGTAGACCCGCTGGCGAATGAATTCGCGGTCTTCCCAGCCGTTTTCAAAAATGTGCCACAGCATGCCCCAGATCAGCGGGATATCGGTGCCGGGACGAAGCCGGAGATGCTGATGCGCATGCGCCGCCGTGCGGGTGAAGCGGGGGTCGGCAACGACGATTTTCGCGCCATTTTCTTTCCCGCGCAAAACGTGCTGCATGGCCACCGGATGAGCTTCGGCGGCATTGGAGCCAATGAAGAACATCGACTTGCAGTTATGCATGTCGTTGTAGGAGTTGGTCATCGCACCATAGCCCCAGGTGTTGGCCACACCGGCTACCGTGGTGGAATGACAGATCCGGGCCGAATGGTCCATGTTGTTCGTGCCCATGAAGGCAATGAACTT
>SLJA01000156.1 GCA_007135355.1 Wenzhouxiangella sp. | reverse complement strand
GTTGTCATGTCTTGATGCCCCTCTTCGATTTGGGCGCTGGATAAAGAACCGCAGATTAACGCACATGGCTGGAGTGTGGCCAATTCTTTCAAAAAGCATCACGCAAAGGCGCAGAGGTCGCAGAGGTCGCTGGGAAAAACAAAAGAGGTATTGGCTCTGAGCCCTCTTGAGTTCTTGACGGTAGCTCAGACTTTCAAGCAAGAAGCTCTTCTTCCCTCTGCGTCCTCAGCGACTCTGCGTCTCCGCGTGAGGCGTCTCTGAGAACCTTGCGCCCTCTGCGCCCTCTGCGCCCTCTGCGTTTCTGCGTGATGCTTTTAAGTTTGTCGCAACGGGCAAAAAACTGATTCAGGTCGGAATCAGCGGGCGCTGAGGGGGTACGTCGCCGCACTGGGCGCGGTGAAGGAGGACATGATCCATGATGGTCAGGGCCAGCATGGCCTCGACGATGGGCACGGCGCGAATGCCGACACAGGGGTCATGGCGACCGGTGGTGATGATCTCGGCCGGATCACCGCTGACGTCCACCGTCCGCCCCGGCAGGCGCAGCGAAGAGGTCGGTTTGAAAGCCACCGCCACCTCGACCGGCTGGCCGCTGGAGATACCACCCAGGACGCCGCCGGCGTGATTGGACAGGAAGCCCTCGGGCGTGATCTCGTCGCGGTGCTCGGTGCCCAACTGGGACACCGAGTTGAAGCCCGCGCCGATTTCCACTCCTTTGACCGCATTGATGCTCATCATGGCCGCGGCCAGATCGCCATCGAGCTTGGCGTAAACCGGCGCGCCCAGGCCGACCGGCACGCCGGTGGCGCGCGCCTTGACCAGCGCGCCGACCGAATCGCCGGACTTCCACAGCCGCTTCATGTAGTCCTCCAGTTCCGGCACGCGCCCGGCATCCGGGCAGAAGAACGGGTTGGTATTGATCACCTCGGGGTCAAAATGAGCATCGCAGACTTCCTCCCCGATCTGCGCCAGCCAGCCGGTGATTTCCACTCCCAGATGGCTTTTCAGCCATTTGCGCGCCAGCGCCGCGGCGGCCACGCGCATGGCGGTCTCGCGCGCCGAGGAGCGGCCGCCGCCGCGGTAGTCGCGGATGCCGTACTTGTGGTGATAGGTATAGTCGGCATGGCCGGGCCGGAACTGCGCGGCGATCTTCGAGTAGTCCTTGGAACGCGCGTCGGTGTTGTAGATCACCAGTGCGATCGGCGTACCGGTGGTCCTGCCCTCGAACATCCCGGACAGGATCTGCACGTCCTCCTCCTCGCGCCGCTGCGAGGTCCAGCGACTCTGCCCAGTCGCCCGGCGCATCAGCTCATCGCGAATCTCTTCAGCCGTGATTTCCAGACCCGGCGGAAACCCGTCGATCACGCAGCCGATGGCCGGACCGTGGCTTTCGCCGAAGGTGGTGATGCAGAGGAGTCTGCCGAAGGTGTTGCTCATGCTCGAGCCTCGGGAAATGGAAGAAACCGCGGATGAACGCGGATGAACGCAGATAAAAAACCCCAAACAGGAAGCGCAAGCCGCCGGTCGCCAAGCTCAGGGCGGGCCACAACTACCAAGCCATTCAACCAGCTTTTACATCCGCGTTCATCCGCGTTCATCTGCGGTTCCCTTTGTTATCGGCTCAGAGATTGGAGTAGTTCGGCCCCGAGCCGCCTTCCGGCGTGACCCAGTTGATGACCTGGTAGGGATCGGCAATGTCGCAGGTCTTGCAGTGCACGCAGTTGGCGGCGTTGATCTGGATGCGCTTGCCGGCTTCGTCCTCGACCCGCTCGTAGACGTTGGCCGGGCAGAAACGCGTGCAAGGATTGCCGAACTCGGACTCGCATTTCGTGAAACATACGTCCGGATCGATGATTTTCAGATGCACCGGCTGGTCCTCGTCGTGCTCGGTCGATGCGAAATACACCGAGGCCAGGCGATCGCGCGGTGGCAGATCGCGCTCGACCCAGTCGTATTCGAAGCCGCCCTGGTCCAGCTTGCGGTACTGGGCATGGTCGGCGTGGTTGGCCAAGGTGCGCGGCAACTTGCCGACGGTCGCGGTTTCCAGGGCCGCGGTGAACATGCCGCGCCACAAGCCCTTCTGGAAGCCGGGACGGATATTGCGAACTTTCTTCAGCTCGGCAACGATGTCGGAGGCGCGCAGCCGAGCATCGAAACCCTCGCTGCTCAAGTTTTCGGCCAGGTGCTCGGCGGCCAGCATGCCGGACTTCAGCGCCTGATGCGTGCCCTTGATCTTGGGCACGTTGAGCAGCCCGGCCGAATCGCCGATCAGCATGGCACCCGGCATCTCGACTTTTGGGAGGGACTGGTACCCGCCCTCGACCAGGGCGCGCGCACCGGCCGACAGGATTTCGCCGTCCTCCAGCAGCGCCCGCATGCTCGGATGGTGCTTGAACTGCTGAAAGGCCTCGAACGGCGTGAAATTCGGGTCCTGGTAGTCCAACGCGCAGACAAAGCCGACCGCGACCCGATCCTTGTCCAGATGATAGACAAAACTGCCACCGTAAATCGAATTCGGCAGCGGCCAGCCCACACTGTGCTGGATCAGGCCAGGCTCGGTGCGCCCGGCCGGCAGCTGCCACAGCTCTTTCATGCCGATGGCGTAGGTCTGCGGGTCACAGTCGGCGTCGAGCCGGTACTTGGCAATCGCCCGCTTGCTCAGGTGACCACGGCAGCCTTCACCCAGCACGGTGACGGCCGCGCGGATCTCGATGCCCTGCACATAGGAATCTTTCTCGCCTCCCTCACGATCCACGCCCATGTCGCCGATGATCACCCCCTGCACGGCATCGTTGTCGTCGTAGCTCAGGTCGGCGGCGGCAAAGCCGGGAAACAGATCCACGCCCAGCGCCTCGGCCTTGGGTGCCAGCCAGGCGCAGGTCGCGCCCAGCGAGACGATGAAGTTGCCGTGGTTGTTCTGCTGCGGCGGGGTCGGCAGCTTGCGCTTGGCCGTCTTTGAAAGCATTAGGAACTCATCGCGTCCGGCCGGCACGCAGATCGGCGGCGGGTCCTCGCGCCAGCCAGGCACCAGCTTGTCCAGCGGCTCGGGCTCGATCACCGCGCCTGACAGGATCTGCGCGCCGATTTCCGAGGCCTTCTCGATCACGCAGATATTCAGGTCGGACTTCAGCTGTTTCAGACGGATCGCACAGGCCAGCCCGGCCGGTCCGGCGCCGACGACGACCACGTCGTATTCCATGATTTCTCTATCGCTCATTGTCTCGGTACTTTGAGTTTGATCGGTGAGTCCTGGCGCCTGAACCATCCAGCAGCGGTTCAGGAGGCGGGGCGGTCGGCCATCCAGGGATGTATATGCGGCCACAGGGCCTCCAGCATCAGCGGCTGGGCGGCTTCTGAAGGGTGAATGCCGTCAGCCATCATCATACCGGGCTGGTCGAACACCGTTTCGAGGAAAAACGGCATCAGTGTGATGTCGTGGCGCTCGGCAAGCTCCGGGTAGACGCCCTCGAACCGGCGCAGGTAGGCCGGTCCGAGATTGGCCGGCAGCCGAATCTGCATCAGGGCCACGGCGATGCCCTGATCTTGCGCATATTCGATCATGGCTTCAAGATTGCTCTTGAGCTGGGCCGGGTTCAGGGCGCGTAGACCGTCGTTGCCGCCCAGTATGATCAGCAGCCAGTCAGGTTCATGCCGCTCGATAAGCCCCGGTAGGCGGTTGCGTCCGCCGACGCTGGTGTCGCCGGAGATGCTGGCGTTGACCACCGTGTACTCCGGACCCAGCCGCTGGCCCAGCAAGTAGGCCCATCCGGCTTCACGCGCCATCCCATAAGCGTCTGAGAGACTGTCGCCGACAATCAGCAGCGTTCCCGCAGCCTGGGCCGGCCCGGGAACCAGGCCGATCATGAGTATCAGCCCCACTCCCAGCACGGCGGACCGTAATTTGATGAGCGCTTCCAATCCCAGCATTCTCCAGTGTCGCAACGTTGGATTTTCAGTACAGGCGCCTGGTGGCGAGCTGCATATTCTTAACGATATCAGCCTCAACCTGAACGCCGGGGAAACGCTGGCCATTGTTGGCGCCTCCGGTTCGGGCAAGACCACGCTGCTGGGCCTGCTCGCCGGCCTGGAACAACCGACCCACGGCGACATCTGGCTGGCCAATTCGCGCTTGAACCAGCTCGATGAAAACGAGCGCGCCCGGCTGCGCCGGCGTCAGGTCGGCTTCGTGTTTCAGTCTTTTCACCTGTTGCCCAGCCTGACCGCGCTGGAAAACGTCATGCTGGCGCTGGAAATCGCCGGCATGGAGCAGCCGCGCCAACGCGCTGAACAAGCGCTGGAGCAAGTTGGACTGGCCCATCGCATGCAGCATTATCCGCGCCAGATGTCCGGCGGCGAACAACAGCGTGTGGCGATCGCCCGCGCCTTCTCGGGTCGCCCGGCCATCCTGTTTGCCGATGAACCGACCGGCAATCTGGACCGGCACACCGGACAGGCTATTGCCGATTTGCTGTTTCGGATCAACCGCGAACATCACACGGCACTGGTGCTGGTCACCCATGACCTGAGTCTGGCCCGGCGCTGCGGCCGCATGGAGCAGATCGAAGATGGCCGCCTGCTGGACCACAATACCCAGACCAGCGAGCAGCGCCTGAAACTGGTCGAGGGCGGCCAGCAGTCGTGAACCCTTTCGCGCTTTCCGCCCGGCTGCTGCTGCGCCAGGGCCGCTCCGGCGCCCTGATGATCCTGGCTGTCGGTTTGATCGTGGCCACGGCCGCCCTGGTGGCAGTGGGCAGTTTCACCGATCGTGTCGGTCGCGCGCTGGAGCGCCAGGCCGGCGAGGCGCTGGCGGCTGACCTGGTCATCGCCGCCGGCGAGCGCATCCCGGCCCGCTTTTTCGAACACGCCGAGTCACTGGGTCTGGAAACGGCCGAGGTCATCAGCGTCAGCACCGCCCTGTTCGTCGGCGAAGAAAGCCAGCTGGTTGATGTCAAGGCGGTCAGTGCCGGCTACCCGCTCAGAGGCCAGGTCACCCTGAGCGATGGCGCGGTCGAGCGCAGCGGTCGGGAAGTTCCGGCGCGCGGCACGGCTTGGATGGATCCGCGCGCCCAGCGCGCGCTGGACGCCGCGATCGGCGATAGCGCCGAACTCGGCGTGCTGGAACTGGCCATCACCGATATCCTGGTGTTTGAACCTGACCGCGCCGGCGGCGGTTTTGGTTTCGCCCCGCGCCTGATGGTCAACCTGGAAGACTTGTTGGTCAGCGAGCTGTTGGGCCCTGGCGCCCGGGCGCGCTATCGCCTGCTGCTGGCCGGCGAGGAACGCGCGCTCAGGGACTTTCGTCAGTGGTTCGGTCAGGAGCGCGAAGACGGCCAGCGCCTGATCACCGCCGCTCAGGCCGAGGATCAGACCGGTCTGGCCCTGACCCAGGCCCGGCGCTTTCTCGGCGTGGCCGCCTTGACTGCCGTCATCCTCGCCGCGGTAGCCATCCTGCTCTCGGCCCTGCGCTTCGCCACCGCCCAGCGCGATCTGGTCGCCCTGCTCAAGACCTTTGGCGCCAGCTCCGGCCGCATCATGGCGGCCTTGAGCCTGCTGCTGCTGTACCTGGTGGGCGCCTCGATCCTGATTGGCGGGGCACTGGGCTGGGGCGCCCAGGAGATGATTGCGCGCATTCTGGCCGAAGGTCCGGAAACCCTGCTGCCGCCGGCCCATGCCTGGCCGGTGCTGAACGCCGGACTGTTTACCCTGTTGCTGGCCGCCGGTTTTGCCCTGCCGCCGCTGATGAGCCTGCGGCGCGTACCGACCATGCGCATCCTCAATCGCTCGCTGGACACGCGCCCGGGTCTGAGCGGTCTGCTTTGGCTGCTGCCGGTACTGGGCGCGCTGAGCATTCCTGTGGTGCAACTGGGCGATGTGCGCCTGGCCCTGATCGTGCTCGGCGGCAGCGCGGTGCTGGCCGGCTTGCTGGCGCTCAGCGGCTGGCTGGCCCTGCTGGTCACCGGGCGTCTGGCGCGCAATGCCAAGGCAGCCTGGCGCTTCGGCCTGGCCGGTTTGCAGCGCCGTAGAGGCGGCGGCGTGGTGCAGATCACCGCGCTGGGTCTGGGCTTGATGGCCCTGCTGCTGCTGGTGGTGGTGCGGGCCGAACTGCTGGAGCAATGGCGCGGCAGCCTGCCGCCGGATGCGGCCGATCATTTCGTCATCAACATCCAGCCCGACCAGGTCGAGTCGGTCGGTCGGCGCCTGCGGGCGGAAGGCGCCGGCAACCTGCAGCTTCGGCCCATGGCCAACGCCAACCTGGTTGCGGTCAACGACGGCCCGCCGCCGGACCACCGCATGGCCGGCCAGGTCAACGTGTCGTGGAGTGGCGAGCTGCCGCCGGCCAACGACATCGTTGCCGGCGCCTTCCATGGGCCGGAGGGGCGCGGCGAGGTGTCGTTGTCGCTGATGTGGGCCGAAAACCTGGGCGTAGTACTGGGCGACCGCCTGAGTTTCGAGTCCGGCGCGCGCCGTTTCGAGGCCGAAGTCACCAGCATCCGCGAAGTCGACTGGAACTCCTTTAACGTCAACTTCTTCATTTTGCTGACGCCCGAGGCGGGCGAATTCCTGCCGCACCAGTACATCGCCAGTTTTCACCTGGGCGAAACCGTCGCCGACCTGCGCGGTGTGACGCGCGAGTTTCCGAACCTGTCCATCATCGACGTCGCCGCCATCATCGAGCGGGTCGGCGAAATCATCGACCAGGTCAGCCGCGCCGCCCAGGTGGTATTTGCCTTTACACTGCTGGCCGGACTGGTGGTGCTGCTGGCCGCGCTCGAAGCCACGCGTGACGAACGCCGCCAGGAGTCGGCCCTGATCCGTACCCTGGGCGCCGACAACGCCATGGTGCGGCGCGGGCTTCTGATCGAATACAGCGTCATGGCCATGATTGCCGCGCTGCTGGCCACGCTGGGCTCGGCCCTGACCGGCTGGCTGCTGGCCGCCGAGCTGTTCGAATTCGCCTATCGGCCTTCGCCGGTACTGTTCATCCTCGGTTTCGTGGTCGCCGCCATCCTGGTGGTCGGCAGCGGCTGGGCCGGCAACCGCTCGGTCCTGGCCACGCCGCCGGTGCGGATTCTGCGCACCGGTGGATGAGTTGATTTAACCGCGGATGAACGCAGATGAACGCGGATAAAGACCTGTACGCTGGCCGGCCATTGCCCAAAGCGGCTGGCAGCTGCACGATCCACGCTCAGGCTCCAGCGCTGCCGAGACTCTTTTCCCATCTGCGTTCATCCGCGTTCATCCGCGGTTAGAGGCTTTTCGAACATGGCCACCGCCGGAACCACTCAAGCCCAGGACTCACAGCGAGAGCTGATCCTGCGCGGTCATCCGTGGCGCGTGGCCTGGGAGATGAGCTGGCCGGCGGTGCTGGCGATCACGCTGTTTGGCTTCAACGCAGTGCTCGACGTGGTCTACATTGGCCGTCTGCTCGGCGAACAAGCCCTGGCCGGCGCCGTCATGGCCTATCCACTGACCCAGATCACCTTAGGCCTGGGCTCACTGGCCGGCATCGGCGGCGGCGTGGCGCTGTCGATCGCCCTGGGGCGCGGCGATAGCAGCACGCTCAAACGCCTGCCGGGCACCGCCCTGACCATTTCCGCCCTGCTTGCGGTGATCTACGCCATCGTCGGCGCGGGCTTCGCCGAAAGCCTGGTTTACGGCATGGGTGCGCGCGACGAGTTGATTCCGATCGCGGCCAGCTATCTGCGCGCGTCGGCGCTGGGCGGCATCGGCGCGCTGGCCGGGCTGACCCTGAACATGCTGCTGCGCGGCGAGGGGCGCATGAAACTGGCCGCGCTGTACATGGGCATCGGCCTGGTGGTCAACATGATCCTGACCCCGCTGCTGATCGTCATCGCCGACATGGGCGTGGCCGGCGCGGCCTGGGCCACCAACATCGGTTCCGCCGTCGGCGGCTGGCTGGTCTGGCGACGCTATGCGCGCGGCCAATCGAGCTACGAGGTGGATCCTTTCTACCTTGGCCTGCCACGGGGGCTGACCCGGCGCATCCTCAAGCTGGGGCTGCCGGCCATGATCATGAGCTCCATGGGTGTACTGCAGGCCATCGTGGTGTTCAACGTGCTGAGCCGAATCGGCACGGCGTCCGACATCGCCTTTTACGGCGCGGCCTGGCGCATCGTGATTTTCATGCTGACACCACTGTTCGGGCTGATGCGAGCCTTCCAGCCCGTCGCCGGTTTTAATTACGGCGCCGCTCAATGGCAGCGCGTGCAGGCCTGTTTCTGGGCTTTCGTTCAGGCCGGCGCCCTGATCATCGTGCCGGTCTGGCTGCTGATGACGCTATTCCCGGCCCAAACCCTGGGCTTGATGTTGCCGGGCATGGTCTTCGACGGCCAGGATTTGCTGCACTTTCGCTTGCTGATCCTACCGCTTCCCCTTTTGCCGCTGGTGTTCACCGCACTGGCCTTGCTGCCGGCCATCGAGCAACCGGGCAAAGCCACCGTGGTCTCGGTTTCCCGACAGCTGGTGCTCTACATTCCGGTCATGCTGATCCTGCCGCCATTGATCGGCGTATCCGGTGTCTACGTGGGGTCCGTGGCCATCGAGCTGGTCTGCGCCCTGTGGTTGTTGTTAACCGTTCTGTTCGTCTTCCGACGCCTGTCAACGCAGCCGCCTTCGATCAAGGCCGCCGGTCCGGGCTGACCGAAGCGCAGACCGCCTTGGCCAACGCTTGCCGCTGCCGGCTGGGGCTAACGGCGCGCGTCCCGCACAATCTCAAACACCGCAAAGTGGCGGTCTTCGCCGTCGTCACGGCGCCGCCCGGGTCGGGTGAGCCGAATGCGGCCCAGGTAACGTCGGTCCTCGTTGGGTGGAATTTTGAAAACAAGCAGGCCCTGCTCGGTGGTCGGTAGTGGCTGGTCGGTGATCAAGGTAAACCAGGGCTGGTCGGCGAAATCAGCGACGGTCAACAGCGTCTCGCGACGCGACAGCGAGCCCAGATCCATCAAGGCGCCGTTGAAAAAACGGGCTTGGCCGCGCTTGTCCAGGCTCAGTTGCGAAGACAAGCGCGCGCATAGCTCTTCAGCACGCTTGAAGGTGTCCGGACTTAGCTGGTCGACCGGGTTCAGCTCGTTTTTGTCTTTCATCTCCAGACCTCTCGCGTATCGATTAGATGTCCGGCATCACCGGCCGGAGCGGGCCTGGCAGGGCTGCTGCCATAGCACCCGCATTGTGGCGACTTGGCCGCCCTGAGTCCAGTTCAAGGCGCGTCGATCAGTTTACGTTGCACGCACACCGCGGTATTGCGCGGCAGGATCCGAACGCCCCTGGCTTGGCAATGCGCGCGCGTAATGGCCGCGCCAAACAGCAGAATCAGCGAGGAATAGTTGACCCACAACAGCAGCAGCACCAACGAGCCCGCCGCGCCATAGGTCGAAGCGGTCGCCGTATTGGCCAGATACATGGCGATCAGAGAACGCCCGATGGTAAACAGCAAAGCTGTAATGAACGCGCCGGCCAACACATCGCGCCAGCTCAGGATCACGTCGGGGAGGATCTTGAAGATGGCGGCGAACAATAAAGTAATGACACCCAGGGAAATGGCCACCTCCAGACTGATCATGGCCCAGGCCGGCACCGGCAACCACTGCTCGGCAAACGCCATCACGGTGCGCAAAGCCACGCTCAAAAGCAGCGAGACCATGAGGACGAAGCCGATCGCCAACACGATGGTCAACGACAGGACGCGGGCCTGGAGAAATAACCAAATACTGCTGCGCGAGGGTCGCGGCGCAACATCCCAGATCTGGTTTAGCGACTGCTGCATCTGAGCAAACACGGTGGTTGCGCCAACCACCGTGGCCACCAGCCCAACCAGGGTCGGCATCAGTCCGCTCTGGTCAATCTGAGAATTGATCACCGCGGTCTGAACAACCTCGGCCGCTTCCGCGCCCAACACTTCCTGCAACTGTTCGAAAATCTGGCCGCGCGCGGCCATCTCGCCCAGAAACACGCCGGCAATAGCCACGACCACGATGACGACCGGCGCGATGGAGAAAACGGTAAAAAACGCCAGCGCCGCGGCGTAGATGAAGGCCTGACTTTCCAGCCAATTGGACACGGCCGACCGGAAAATCGACGTCCAGTAACGCGCCATTCGAATGACAGCCACGAAGATCCCGCTAAAATTCAGTCACATTCCAGTATGCCCCGAGCGGCCCGACAACATGTGCAGTCTTTCCATTTTCGGCCTGGCGCCGATCGACGCCCCGATCACAGTCGCCTGATGGCACGGGTTCTGGTCATCCAGCACGTCGCCGCCGAACCGCTGGGCGTACTCGACCCCATGCTCAAGGCGCGCGGTCATCGGATTCGCTACGCCAACTTCGCCCGTCAACCGGAGACGGCGCCACGACTGGACCGCTACCAGGGCCTGGTCGTGCTGGGTGGGCCAATGCAGGTGACGCAGACCGACCGACACCCACACCTGTTGACCGAGTGCCGCTTGATCGAGCAAGCGCTCAGGCGCGGTATCCCGATTCTCGGCATTTGTCTTGGCGCGCAACTGCTGACCCATGTCATGGGCGGACGCGTCGGACCTTGTGCGCGCCCTGAAATTGGCTGGTATCCGATTCACCCGACCACGGCCACGGCACACGACCCCTTGCTCAGGCCCATTGCCGCGCCACAGCCAGTGTTCCAGTGGCACCACTGGGGCTTTGACTGTCCGAGCGGCGCGGTTTCGGTGGCGGACAGCCCCGACAGCGGCTGCCAGGCCTTCCGCCTCAACGAGCATGCCTGGGGGCTGCAGTTCCACCTCGAGCTGGATGAGCGCCTGATCCGCCGCTGGCTGAAGCTGCCGGACTATCGGCAAGAGCTGCTTGACTCGGGCCTGGGTACAAGCCCGGAACAGATCCAGCGACAAACCAGCGAACTGCTGCCGACGACGCTGGCGCTGGCCGAGCAGGTGTTCGGCGCCTGGCTGGATCGGCTCGACACGCCGCAGCAGCGCCTGGTACTGGCATCGCGCTGATCACCGACACGCTCTGGAGACCCTGATGAAACTGCTTCGCTGGACCGGCATTGTGTTACTCATCCTGATGCTGCTGGCGCTGATCGTCCCATGGCTGCTGCCCCGACCCGGCATTGACGGCGCCATTCCGGAACAACCCTTTGCCGATTCGCGCTTTTCCACGGTGCTCGGCACCCGCCTGCACTACCGCGCCCGACTGGAAGCAGACCGCCAAGACCAACCTCTGGTGGTCTTGTTGCACGGCTTCGGCGGTTCGGCTTTTTCCTGGTCAGCCACGCTGGATGCCCTTGAGCGCTGGCAATTTGACGTCATCGCGCCCGATTTGCCGCCGTTTGGGTTCAGCGAACGCAGCGGCAGCGGCGCGGACTGGTCGGAGTTGGTGCTGGCGCTGGCGCGGCAAACAGCGCCGGATCGGAAAATCGTATTGGTCGGTCACTCCATGGGGGCCGGAGTGGCCGCGGCCACGGCCGCCCGTAGCGACGGCAGGGTCAGCCAGCTGGTCTTTGTTGGCGGCGGACCGGGTCAGCGCCGGCAGCGTTCGGCGGCCTGGCGCGGGCTGCTACTCGTGCCCTCGGTCGGTCGCTTGCTGGAAGTCATGGCTGCGCATCGTCTGCTCGAGGAGGACACCTTTGCCGCCCTGCTGGCCACCGCCCTGGGCCGGGAACCGACGGCGGAGGAACTGGCCGGTTACCGCGAGCCTCTTCGCATACCCGGTACTTATCCGGCCCTGATGCGGCGCATGAGCCAGGGCGCCGACAGCAGCGGCTGGCAGGCCACCCCGGCCGTGGCGATCTGGGGCGAGGAAGATGCTCGGGTGCCGCTTGACGTGGGTCGCCGTCTGCAGGAACAGGTCCCGGCGCTTGAGTTGTTGGTGATTCCCGGCGCCGGCCACAACCCGATGGAGACCCATGCGCGGGAATTCCATGCCTTACTGGCCGACATTCTGGCTGTACCGCCTACCGCAAGCCCATCCGCTCCCGAGTCAGCAAGCCCTGACCGAGCGTCGGATTGAAAGCGCGGTCCGAGCCCAGTTCGGATTGTCCTTCCAGCACTTCAAACAAGTGCTCGATGCCGACCCAGCCATAGGGCAGGATGGGGACCAGGCGCTCGTCCAGGCCCGGCACGTTCAACAAGGCGTCAAAATGCTGGGCATGATCAATCTCCCAGTACGCGATGCGTTCACTGCCCTGGTCGCGCGCGGCCCGCAAATAAGGCCGCGTCGATAACGCGGCCGGAATCAGGCCGTCCTCGCGGCCATGAATCAGCAGCACCGGCACATCCGGCAAGCGCGCCGTAGCTCGGGTCTGCTGGACTGCGGCGCGCAAGGCTTCCGCCTGCTCGCTCTCACCGGTCCACAGCTCGCGCAGGCATAGCAAGCCCGGCAAGGCGGCATCGCCGCCGCCTGCCAGTCCGTCAATCAATTCAATGCCACCCCCCGGCCCGACCCCGGAATGGCTTGCCCACCAGGCGGCGCGCTGGGCCGCACCGGCGCCGGCGGCGCTGAAGGCATAGCCACAGGGCATCTCCGCCGGCCCACGACGCAGGTAAGCCGAGGCATAGCTGCTGGCTACCGCCCGCCATAGATCGAGGGCAACATTGCCGGCGCCCAGGGCCAGCGCCGGCTCATCGAACCCAGCGTCCAGTAGCACGGCGCGAGCGGCCTCCGGATCGGGTGCGTCGAGCAGCCCGGCTTCGACCAGCGCAGCGCAGCGCTGCTGCCCGGCGGCGACCAGAATGGAATTGCCCAAAGGCTTGGCCAAGGTACGCTCACTATTGCCCAAGGCGCAGGGCTGATACAGCGCCGCCAGGGTGCCGTAGTCATAGAGAGGCGGCGCGCCGGGCGGGGTAATGTTGGGCATGACCGCGATGACACCGTCGACCAGGCCGACATCGTCGATCTCGGCGGCGCGCAGCGTGGCAGCCGCCCCGTTGGACAAACCCACCGCGAAGACTTGCACCCCGGCTTCTGACGGCAGCGCGCCGCGTAACTGGGCTAGCCCGAATTCCGCAGCCGCCAGCACATGCCGACCCCAGTCGGCCTCGGGATGGTCGCCGGAATGAGCATGCTTCATGGCCAGCATGCCTTCGGCGGCAGTTTCGACCGCGGGATGACTGAAGGCCCGCAGGCCACCATCGCGCAGCACGCCGGACAGATCGGGGCTTAAATCATGATCCAGCTGATGATGGTCCGTCCCCGCTCCCTTGTCGGTATAGGCGATGGCGCAGCCGCGCGTCAGCCCGGGCGGCCCGGCCAGGCCAACGGCGCCGTAAACGCCGCGCGAACCGGACGCCGGCGCTACCAGCAGACATGGCGATTCGACGTTGAGCCGATCGGGAATCTGCACCAGCACCCGAAACGGATGGACAGCACCCTCAAGCCTTAACAAGGCGCTGATCTCGCGCCCGGGAACCGGCGCGAGATCAGCGTACAAGCCGCCCTCACCCAGCCCACCGGCGGGTCGCGGAATCGACAACGCGGTCCACGCATTGTGAATCGCCAGACGGCGCAACTCCTCCGGGCTGGGGGCAGCCGGATCGGTCGGCGACGGGGCCGGGGCTTGCAATCCCGATCGACCCAGGCCCGCTGTCAGCAGGTCAGCCGCAGCGTCATAAACCGCTTCGGACTGCCCCAGCACGATCCAATCGACTTGTCGCGCCGCGTAAGCCGGCGCAGCCGCCAGCCCACTGAGCAGGAAGATCGCCGAAACAAAACAAGACCTGCGCATCATTCGAATATTCCTGCTGGGATGTCCTATGGCGAGCCTACCAGAGCAGCCGCTGCTTGCAATGGACTTTGGTACAAGCCAAAGTCCGAGCCGCCTTTGCTAGGCTTGGTCAACACAGGCGTGCAACCGCCTTCTACTCAGCCTTGCGAGAGGTTCGCATGTCAAACCAAGCAAGACGTATTCTGATTACGGGCGCCGGCTCCGGCATTGGCGCCGGCATTGCCGAGGAACTGGCCCGGGCCGGTCACGATCTACTGCTCAGCGACTGTCACTTCGAGTCTGCCGTCAATACGGCCGAGCGCATCGTGCGGGCCGGTGGCCAAGCCGAGGCTAGAGCCCTGGACGTCACCAGCGAGGACTCGGTTGAAGCGCTGCGCCGGTCACTTGCCGCGCCGGTCGAGGTGTTGATCAACAACGCCGGGATCCAGCACGTGTCGCGACTGGAAGACTTCCCCATGGAAAAATGGGAACAGCTGGTTCAGGTCATGCTGATTGGTGTGGCTCGCCTGACTCGGTCCGTACTGCCAGGCATGCGCGAGCAGGGCTTCGGGCGCATCGTTAACATCGGCTCCATCCACTCGCTGGTCGCCAGCGCCTACAAAAGTGCTTATGTCTCTGCCAAACATGGGTTGATTGGTTTTTCGCGCGTCCTCGCGCTGGAAACGGCCGATACCGACATCACCATCAATACCGTCTGTCCCACTTATGTGCGCACGCCGCTGGTCGACAAGCAGATCGCCGACCAGGCCCGCGTACACGGCATCTCTGAAGACGAAGTCATTGACCAGATCATGCTCAAACCGATGCCCAAGGGTGTATTCATCAGCATGGAAGAACTCGCCGGTATCTGCGCTTTCCTGATCTCGCCACCGGCGCGCAATATCACCGGACAGGCGATTGTTGTCGACGGCGGCTGGACTGTGCAGTAAGCATGTCAACAAAAGTCCTGATCGCCGACGATCACCCGCTGTTCCGGACGGCGCTGGTGCAGGCCTTGAGCGGCTGTCTGCCCGATGCCGATATCCTGCAGGCGCGAGACCTGCCGGAGACCTTTGGCCAGTTGGGAAGGGAGGACGACATTGATCTGGTTCTGCTCGATCTGCACATGCCGGGCAATCACGGGCTCACCGGCCTGGCCTCGATCCGCTGCCAGTACCCGGCGGTGGCCGTCGTGGTCGTATCGGCTAACGATGATCCAACGGTCATCCGCCGTGCGCTCGATCACGGTGCCGCCGGATTCATACCCAAAAGCACCGGCCTGGAGGAGCTCACCGAAGCCCTGAATACGGTACTGGATTGCCGCGAATGGATCCCCGCCCACCTGTCGCGCGCGGTCGCCGGTATCGAAGGCGCTCACGAAGACCGCGACCTGGCCCGACGCATGGCCGCGCTCACGCCACAGCAGTTTCGCGTCCTAGCGATGGTCGCTGACGGCCGTCTCAACAAGCAGATTGCCGACGAACTCGATATCCAGGAGCGCACGGTCAAGGCGCACATGAGTGAAATTTTCCACAAACTCGACGTGCGCAATCGCACCCAGGCCGGGGTGGCCTTTCGCCGTCTGGAGCTGGTCGATCCAGCCCGCAGGGTAGATTGACCCGGGGTAACGAAGCGACCTCAGCGCACGGTGTTGATCCACTGCCAGATCGCGTCCAGGCAACTGCGCCCCAGATGGCGACAGCGACCCGGGCTCCACCCGTACTCGAGGCTGGGGCTGATGGCCGAGTCCTTGAACGGCATTTCCAGTGTCATGGCCAGGCAGCCAAAGGTTTTCGCCACGTAGTCTGTGCACTTGCGCAGATCGGCACTGCCGGGAGCGTCGACCGGGTAGCCATATTCAGTCTGAAAATCCGGACTGATGTCGGCCAGCAGGCGCTTGAAGCGGTCAAGCGCTTCCTGCCGCTCGTCATTCCAGCCGGCGATACCTTCGGGACCGGCGATGAAGTTGTACGGCAGGCCCTCGTCTCCATGCACATCAAGCGAAAAATCAACGCCGGTCTGCTTCATCCGCTCCACCACGGAATAAACCTCCGGTGAAAATTCCGGCGAGGGTTCACGCCATTCCCGGTTCAGGTTGCGGCCGTGCGCGTTACAGCGCAGGTGTCCGCGCACCCCGCCGTCGATGCACATGTTGGGCACCAGATAAACCACAGCGTGCTCAAGCACGGCGCGCGCCACCGGGTCTTGGTCGTCAAGCAGGCGATCCAGAAAGCCTTCCACCCAGAACTCGGCCATGGTCTCACCGGGATGCTGGCGCGCCGTGATCCACAGGGGTCGACGCTCCGGTTTCTCTTCGCCGATGGTCAGCAGCGTGTGCGGATGACCGTCGGGCGTGGTGCACAGGCTCTCAGCCCGCACCCGCGGCGAGGCCAGCGCATCGGCAATCAACTGCTGATGGCGCTCCAGGCTGTAGGGGGCAAAGTAGGCAAAATAAACGGCGTTGGACTCCGGCGTGTGCTCGATCACCAGGCACTCGCCGTCAAATGATGTGGGCACGCGACGCCAGTCAATGCCGTCGCTGGAGCAAACCGCCCGGTAGTCCCGAAATCCGTCCGGATAAGAAGCCTTGCCGGCGTTCTCGATCACCATACGGCAATCTTGCTCGGCGGCGTTGCAGAGCTGAAAGTAGAACCACTGGAAGTGCCGATCGCCGGCGTCGGGGCGGATCTTCAGGCGGATGTCGTCGGCACGCTCGGCGCTCAGTACTTCGATATTGCCGCCGTCGAAGCGGCTGTGAATGCTCAGGCTCATACGTATTCCCATTCCTGTCTGATCAAGGGTTGCCCAATTATTGCAGCCTTTGCCGGAGCGGATGCGCTGACAATGCACTCATGCCTGTGGTGGCAAGAACTCCGCCTCGATTCGCGCGAATTCCCCGCTCAAGGCCGCATGCAGCTGCAAATTCTCACCACTGACCGGGTGCTGCAATAGCAGATCAATGGCGTGCAGTAGCAAGCGATGGCAACCGAACTCCATCCTGAACAGGCGATTATGCCGCCCCTCACCATAGGTGGTATCGCCGATCAGCGGGTGAAAGATGTGCTTGAAGTGGCGGCGGATCTGGTGGGTGCGCCCGGTGCGCGGCCAGACCGACAGCAGGGAATAGCGCGCGCTGGGATAGCGCCCGATCGGGATCGGTAATTCCAGCGTGGCCAGCCGTTCGTAGTCGGTGCGGGCCGGCTGATCCTGGCGTCGATCACTGGTCGACAGGGGATGGTCGATGCGGCCACTGGACTCGGTGAACCCGCGCACCACGGCCAGATAGCGCTTGACCACGGTGCGGGCCATGATCTGCCGTCCGATCGCCGCGGCGCTGTCGGCGTCCAGCGCGAACAGCAAGACGCCCGATGTGGCCCGATCCAGCCGATGCACGGGCCATACCTTCTGGCCCAGCTGATCGCGCAGCAGTTGCATGATGAACTGCCGATCGTCGCCACGTGGACTCTTGTGCACCATGAGCCCGCACGGTTTGTCGATGGCACACAGCCAACGATCGCGGTAAAGAATGCGAAACGGCCCGTCGGCCAGGCCGCTTTC
>SLJA01000147.1 GCA_007135355.1 Wenzhouxiangella sp. | reverse complement strand
TGATCGTCGAGGCGTTGATGCACGGCGACGTGCACCCACAGGGTATTCGAGGGCGCAAAAACATCATCGACCGGCTCGACCTCGATATCCAGGCGCCAGCGCTCGTCCTCACTGCCGGTTTCCAGGCTGGCCTCGGTCAGAGCCGCAACCAGCAGACTGGGGGTGCCGCGCTTGACACCATCAATCCACAATTCCGCCTCCACCAGAAAACGCTGATCGGCCACCGCGGCCTGGGCAAACAACCCAAGCAGCACGGTGATAGCCGCCAGCAGGCGAACGGAACGCAGCGCGCTCATGCGCCGCTGCGCCGGAAGCGCTCGGGCAGGACCTCGGTTTCCTGGTCGGGCTGGTCCGCGCCTTCCTTCTCCACCGGCATCAGGTCCTGCTTGGACACGCCCAACATAATGGCGGCGGCGCCGGCAATATAGATTGAGGAGTAAGTGCCGACAATTACACCGATAATCAAGGTAAAGGCAAAGGCATGGATGATCTCACCGCCGAAATAAAACAGCGCGGCCAGCACCAGCAGTGTGGTCAACGAGGTCATCAGGGTGCGGCTGAGCATCTGGTTGATGGAGAGGTTACACAGCTCGGTCGGCGTGCCCTTGCGCTTGACCCGGAAGTTCTCCCGCAAGCGGTCATACAGCACGATGGTATCGTTGAGCGAGTAGCCGATCACGGCCAGGATGGCGGCCACCACGGTCAGGTCGAAGTTGATCTGGAACAGGGCCAGGAAACCGACGATCAACAGCACGTCGTGCACCAGCGCGGCCACCGCGCCGACAGCAAAGCGCCACTGGAAGCGGAACGACACGTACAGCAGCACGCCGATAATGGCGTACAGCAAGGCCAGCCCGCCCTGCTCGGCCAGCTCCTGGCCGACTTGCGGGCCGACAAACTCCACGCGGCGCAGGTCAATGCCCGGCTCCTGGGCCGATAGTGCATTGAGCACCTGGGTTGACAGGTCTGCACCACTGTCGTCGCCCTGGTCGGCCGGCATGCGCACGACAATATCGCGCGCCGTGCCGAAGGTCTGCACGGTGAAATCGTCGAAGCCGGCATTGACCAGCGCTTCGCGCACCTCGCCCAGCTCCGGCGCTGCCGGATAGGACACCTCGATCAGCGTGCCGCCGGTGAAGTCCAGGCCGAAGTTAATGCCGCGCGTGGCCAGCGCAAACACGCCGATCAGCAGGACAACCGCCGACAGGATCAACGCGTAATTACGCGCCGCCATGAAGTCGATATGGGTATTGGTCTTGATGATGTCCATGTCTGATCCTTTATATGGCCAAGGCCTTGACCCGCTTGCGCCGACCGTAAATCAGGCTGATAACGCCACGCGTGCCGACAATAGCGGTAAACATCGACGTCGCGATCCCCAGGCTCAAGGTCACAGCAAAGCCCTGGATCGGCCCGGTGCCGAACAGGAACAGCACCACGGCCGCGATCAAGGTGGTGACGTTGGCATCGGCAATGGTGGAAAACGCCTTCTCGTAGCCGGCCCGGATGGCCGCCTGCGGTGTGTTGCCGTTGCGCAATTCTTCGCGTATTCGCTCAAAGATCAGCACATTGGCGTCCACCGCCATCCCCACCGTCAGTACGATCCCGGCGATGCCCGGCATGGTCAGGGTCGCGCCCAGCAGGGACAGCAAGGCCACGATCAGCACCAGGTTGGTCGCCAGGGCAATATTGGCCACCAGGCCGAAAACCTTGTAATAGATGCCCATGACCACAAGCACCAGGGCAAAGCCAATCATGACCGAGCGGAAGCCCTGGTCAATATTGTCCTGACCCAGGCTGGGACCGACGGTGCGTTCCTCGATAATCACCATGGGCGCGGCCAGCGCGCCGGCACGCAGCAGCATGGCGAGTTGGGCGGCCTCGGTGGCCGAGCCCAGGCCCGTGGTCTGAAAGCGCCGCCCGAAGGGCTCGCGGGTCACCGCCGCCGAGATCACTTCCTCGACCCGGCGCGTGGTCTGGATTTCCTCGCCGTCGACCACGCGGGTTTCAGCCCGATGTTCGATAAACACCACGGCCATGCGGTTGCCGACGTTCTGGCTGGTGTGCTCCAGCATACGGCGAGCACCCACGCCGTCGAGCGTGACGACCACGTTGGGCTGCCCGGTCTGCTGGTCGAAGCCGGCCGCGGCGCCGATCAGGTTGTCGCCCGAGGCGATGACCGTGCGCGAAAGCAGGATCGGCGAGCCGTCGCGCTGGAAATACAGGCGCGACTGCGGCGGAACGCGGCCGGTGCGCTGGGCTTCGAAGGGATCGTTCTGCTCGTCCACGCCGCGATACTCAACCGTCGCCGTAGAGCCCAGAACACGCTTGGCCTCGGCCGTGTCTTGCACACCCGGCAGCTGAACAACAATGCGATCGGCGCCCTGCTGCTGAATGATGGGCTCGGACACACCGAGTTCATTGACACGGTTGCGTAGCGTTGAGATGTTCTGGCGCAGCGCGGTCTGCTGCAGCTCCTGCAACACGTTTTCGTCAATGGTGGCGCGGACATTGAAAGTATCGGAGCCATCGCGCGCTTCAAGGATCAGCTCGTCCAGTTCGCGTCCGAGCAGGCTCAGCGCGCGGTCACGGTCTTCGGCCGTGCGCATTTCCGCAACGATGCTGTTGCGGTCCATGCGCACCGAGCGATAGCGGATATTGCCCTGGCGCAGCACGGTGCGAATATCGCTGGTAAACCGCTCCAACTGCTGGGTGCGGGCGGCGTCCATGTCCACCTGCATCAGAAAGTGCACCCCGCCCTGAAGATCCAGGCCCAGCACCATCGGCTCGGCGCGCAGCACGCGCAGCCAGGCCGGTGTGGCCGGGGCCAGGTTGAGCGCCACGACGTAGTTCCGCCCCAGTTCCTCGCGCAACAAGTCGGCGGCGCGGGCCTGCCGGTCCGGGTTGTCCAGTCGCACCAACAGCCGCTGGGGCTCGGCTTCGATCGAGCGGAACTCGATATCGGCACCGGTCAGCAGCAGTTCAATCCGGTTGGGCAGGTCGGCCTCGAGTTCGAAGCCTCGCAGCGAGGACACCTGCACGGCCGGGTCGTCACCAAACAGATTGGGCAGCGCGTAGGTGATGCCGATGCCCAGGGCGATCACCAGCAGGGCGTACTTCCAGGGTGGGAAACGGTTCATTCAGGGTTCCAGTCAGTCAGTTCAGGTCGCCGAATCAATCGTGCCCTTGGGCACGACCTGAGCCACGGAGTGGCGTTGCAGCTTGACGGTAACGTTGTCGGCCAGCTTGACGGCGACAAAACTGTCGCCCACTTCGGTGATCTTGCCGAGCAGTCCACCCGCCGACACCACCTCATCTCCGACCGACAGACCGGCCACCAGTTCACGATGTTCCTTGTTGCGCTTCATCTGCGGACGAATCAACAGGAACCAGAAAATCACGACGATCAGAATCAGCGGAATCAGGCTCGTCCACGCACTGGGCTGCTGAGCAGCCATATCCTGGGCCATGGCGCTGGAGATCAGAAAATCCATCGGGTCTATCCTCGGCGAGTCACAGTATTGAGTCGATATCGGGGCACCATCGCGCCCTTACAAGAACCCGACATTATCGCATAGTGCCGAGCCCGCGGCTCGGCGGGTTCAGGGTTCGGGCGTAGGTCGGCCCTCCGTGGCCGACGTCCGATGCCCATGCCGCACGGAAACCTCAACCACCGCCGATGTCCGATATCCGACATGGCCACCATCACGACAAACCCGTCATCGCCCGTCGGGGATGGAACCCCGACCTACGAAACGCCATTGATAAATCCGCCAAAAACCAACCACCGGTTCCCGTAGGTCGGCCCTCCGTGGCCGACGTCCGGTATCCGACATGGCCTCCATCCCGACCGACCCACCATCGCTGGACCCTGAACCCTCATTCCGGAATCCCGCCGTCCCACCCGGCCCGCAACTCCGCCACCACCGCATCGAGGCTCCCCATCTCAATCCCCTTCCTCAGCTTCCGCATGACGGTCTGGTAATAGTGCAGGTTATGGATGGTGGCCAGGCGGTGGCCGAGGATTTCGTTGCACTTGTGCAAGTGTTTCAGATAAGCCCGCGAGTAGTTGCGGCAGGTGTAGCAATCGCAGTTCTCGTCGATCGGCCGGGTGTCTTTTTCATAACGGGCATTACGGATCTTGAGCACGCCGCGTGAGGTGAACAGGTGGCCGTTACGGGCGTTGCGCGTAGGCATGACGCAGTCGAACATGTCGACCCCGCGCAGCACGCCGGCAACCAGGTCCTCGGGCCGCCCGACCCCCATCAGGTAGCGCGGGCGATCGAGCGGAAGATGTGGCGTTGTGGCCTCGAGCACGGCATTGCGCTCAGCCTCCGGCTCGCCCACCGACAGCCCGCCGATGGCATAGCCATCGAAACCAATCGCAACCAGCCCGGCTGCCGACTCGGCGCGCAGATCGCCGTACATGCCGCCCTGGACAATGCCGAACAGGGCCGCGCGACTGTCGCCGTGGGCGGTTTTCGAGCGCTCGGCCCAGCGCAGCGACAGGCGCATGGATTCGGCCGCCTGCTGTTCGCTGGCTGGATATGGCGTGCACTCATCAAAAATCATGACAATGTCCGAGCCCAGCGCGCGCTGCACCGCCATCGACTCTTCCGGCCCAAGGAATACCCGCGCCCCATCCACCGGCGAGGCGAAGGTGACTCCTTGCTCGGTCATCTTGCGCAAGCCGGCCAGGCTCCAGACCTGAAACCCCCCGGAGTCGGTCAGGATCGGCCCCGACCAGTGCATGAAATCGTGCAGATCGCCATGGGCGGCAATCACCTCGGTGCCCGGCCTGAGCATCAGGTGAAAGGTGTTGCCCAGAATGATCTCCGCGCCCGTGTCCCGCAACTCCTCCGGCGTCATCGCCTTGACCGTGCCGTAGGTGCCGACCGGCATAAACGCCGGCGTCTCGACG
>SLJA01000189.1 GCA_007135355.1 Wenzhouxiangella sp. | reverse complement strand
CGGCCCATGCGCCGGCAAAAACTGCTTGATTTGAATCTCGCGATCGGGTATAAAGGCGGGCTAGTTTTCTATTTGCCAGGATTTGAAGCGTCATGTCCCGAGTGTGTCAGGTGACCGGCAAGCGCCCGCTGGTCGGTAACAATGTCTCCCACGCGAACAACAAGACCAAGAAGCGTTCGCTGCCGAATCTGCACAGCCACCGTTTCTGGGTGGAGAGCGAGAATCGCTGGGTGAAGCTGCGCGTGTCCACCAAGGGACTGCGCGTAATCGACAAGAACGGTATCGACCAGGTGCTCGCCGACATGCGCGCACGCGGCGAACGAGTGTAAAAGGAGTTCATCATGGCAGGCGGATCACGCGACAAGATCAGGCTGGTGTCCTCGGCGGGTACGGGGCACTTCTACACCACCAACAAGAACAAGAAAAACACGCCGCACAAGCTGGAGTTCAAGAAGTACGACCCGGTCGTGCGCAAGCACGTGGCGTACAAGGAAGCCAAGATCAAGTAAGTACCGCTTGGGCTTCGCGCTCTGCAACGCAAAACGCCGGGTCAGACCCGGCGTTTTGCTTTCCTGATTCTGCGAAAATGCCCGCTATTGGGCGCCGGGCCTTGTGCTTCAGGCCTACGGTTTGTCGTCCGCCTTTCAGGCGGTCGATCCCCCTGCAGTGCTCGGTCCAGGCGGGGTCCGCCGAACTCGCTCCGCGCCCTTCAGGCGCTGCGCTCAGACATGCGGCGGACCTTGATCCGCCTGGCCCTGCGCACGCGCGACGGCTCCACTCCGGGGCTTCTTGGCCTGCGGCCAAACCGCTCCTGCGTTCTCGCCTGCGCTTCGGCTGCACCTGAGGGCCTGAAGGACAAGGCCCGCCGACCAATCGCTGACTTGAGTAGGATCGAGCATTCAGTGCCGCTAACGCCGCATGTTTTCGCGCCAGGTCTGCAGCGTGCCGGCCTGTACTTTGGCCCAGTAGCGGTCCAGCTCGCGCCGCACCGTCGGCAGCAGGAAGTAGATGCCGAGCAGGTTGGGAAAGGCCATGGCCAGGATCATGGCGTCGGAGAAACCGATCACCGCGCCCAGCTGCATGCTGGCCCCGGCCACCACGAACAGCAAAAACAGAGTCTTGTAGGTGTATTCGGCACCGCGCGTCTCGCCGAACAGGTAGGTCCAGGATTTCAAGCCGTAGTAGGACCAGGCCAGCATGGTCGAATAGGCGAACAGGATCACCGCCACCGCCAGCACATAGGGAAACCAGCTGATCGCGCTTTCGAAGGCCTCGGAGGTCAGCTCGACGCCGCTCATGCCGCCGCCGTCGATATAGACCCCGGAAATGATGATCACCAGCGCGGTGATGGTGCACACGATGATGGTGTCGACAAAGGGCTCATACAGCGCCACCACGCCCTCGCTGACCGGCTCGTTGGTCTGCACCGCCGAGTGGGCAATCGCCGCCGAGCCGATGCCGGCCTCGGATGAAAACGCCGCGCGCTGAAAGCCGATAGCCAGCACGCCGAGCATGCCACCGGCCACCGAGCTGACCCCGAAGGCCGAAGAGAACATCAGCGCAAAGGCAGCCGGCACCTGGTCGATGTGGACGCCGATGATGACCAGCCCGGCGGTGATGTAGATCGCGCCCATCAGCGGCACGATCTTCGAGGTGACCCGGGCGATGGAGCGGATGCCGCCGATAATGACCAGGGCAACGAAAAACGCCATGATCAGCCCGAACAGCCAGCCCTTGTCGGCAAACCAGGACTCAGAGCCGCCGGTGACACCGACGATTTGCTGAAAGCTCTGGTTGGACTGGAACATGTTGGCGCCGCCGAAAGAGCCGCCGACGCAGAAAATGGCAAAGACCACGGCGCAGACCTTGCCCAGCGTGGCCAGGGCCGGGCCGCGCTCGGCCAGTCCGCGCGACAGATACCACATCGGCCCGCCGGAAACGCTGCCATCCGGATTGATCGAGCGGTACTTCACGCCCAGGGTGCACTCGACGAACTTCGACGACATCCCTAAGAAACCCGCCAGCATCATCCACACCACCGCCCCGGGCCCGCCCACAGAGACGGCAATGGCCACGCCGGCGATATTGCCCAGGCCGACCGTGCCGGACAGGGCGGTGGCCAGGGCCTGGAAGTGGGTGACTTCGCCGGCGGCCCTGGGGTCGTTGTAATCGCCGCGAATCAGGCGGAAGCCGTGGGCCAGGCCGCGCAGATTGATGAAGCGAAAGTAGAACGTAAAGACGAAGGCGGCAATGATCAGCCACAGCACCACGAAGGCCATCTGCGCGTCACTGCCGGGGATCGGGGTCGGGAACAGGATGATCCGCTCGACCCAGCCGGTCAGGGGTGCAAGCAGCGTCTCGATGCGCTCGTCAAGTCCAACCGCGGTTTGTTCGGCGCTTGCTGCGGCTGGGAGACTGGCGGTAATCAATGAAGCCAATGTGCGAATTGTCGACATGCGGATTTCCAGGTAGTGCCGATCGCCAACGCGTTAGCGCTGGTCGATCGGGTTCCAGGTGATCAGGGGACGACCAGGACGGGGCAAGTGGCAATCTGGATCAGGGTGCTGGCCGTGCCCCCGAGGAAGCGCGATTTCAATGGGGTATCGCCGATCACGCCGACGACAATCATGCTGACCTCATACTCGCGCGCCAGCTGCACCAGCGTCTTGGCCGGGTGACCGTGACGGGCCACGATCTCGCAGCTAATCCCGACGGCTTCAAACCGCTGTTGTTCCGGAATCAGCAGCAGCTCGGCCGCGCGCGCCAGTTCCTCCTCCCGGCGCTTGTGGCGCAGCGCGTTTTCCTCGGCGGTGGAGAAGGTGAACGGCGACCAGGGGATGACGTAGCTCAGCACGACGCTGCCCTGACTGACTTGTGCCTGGTGCAAGGCTGCGGCCACGGCGCGTTCTCCGCACTCGCTACCGTCCAGACCGACCAGATATTTTTCGCTCATGTTGCCCTCATTGTCTGGCGCGTGGCTGCCCAGAAGCCTGCAACGTATACAAGCCGGATCAAATTTGCAAATCGAGCTCAACGGGTCAAGCCCACGGCAATCGAGGAAAAATGGGAATATCGGCTATTTACGAGCAATTTTTGACTAGGCAGTCAAAAGGCTCTTTGCTACACTGGAACTAGCCACAAATGTTTGCTGTCCATTAAGCAGGCGTAAAGCTGCGGCAGGGAGATCCGCGATTCCGATGAAACAGTTGCTCTACAGCGCGATCTTGGGCATGGCCTTGCTGGCCAGCTCGGTCGTGTCCGCGCAACGGGTTGACGAGGAACTGATGGTTTGGCCGGAGCTTCGAACCGCGGTCTGGCCCGCCCAGCTGGGTTCGGAGCGCGACAACCTTGGGCTTCCCGGTTTGCGCCCGCGCCTGACCATGTCCATGCCGCTGCATGGGGCCGCCGGTCCAGCGGCGGGCGACGGCGGGCCCTTCTCGTGGTCGCTGGAGGCCTGGCAATTGAATACCGCCAGCCTGGCGCACATCCAGTGCAACCGACTTACCCCGACCATCGACTCCTACCTGGCCGAAGATTGCCGATTTGTTGATCAGCCAGTGCCCGAGCACGCAGTCAACCTGGTGCAGGTTCGTGGTGAATGGACGGCAGCGCCGGGGCTGAGCGTGGGGGTGGGTGCTTTCAGCCTGCAGCCTGAGCCACGCTTGGCCGGGCCCTCCTGGAATGCACTGCGCGAACCGAACCTTGAGATGGGCGTGTTGCCGCTGACGGCTCGTCCAAGTGAAGGGCTGGATTTCAACGTCAGTTTCGGGATTGCCCACGAGCGGATTGGCGATTTTCTCGTCGGCCTGCAGCTGGCGCGCTATCGGCAGAGCATGAGTCTGCTGGATCTTGGCATGGGCCGAGCCGGTGATCCGCTGGGTATCTTGCATGCCGGTGAATTCGAGCGCTATGCCAACAGCGCGCAGCTGGCAGTCGGATGGCGGCGCGGCAGTTTCAGCGGCGATCTTTTGGCCACCGCGCGCGACGTGCCCCTGTATCTGGGCGGTGGACAATACACCCAGGCACCTTTCAACTCGTTCGATCTGGAGTTTTCGTGGCGCGCGGTGCGGAATGCCTCGATCAGTATTGGTGTGAGTAACGTGCTGGATGCAGCGCCGCGCGCGGGCGAAGACGGTGCTTTGGAGGCCGGCGTTGAGGATCCCCTGGAGCACATCTTCGGGCGCATTCCCTACGTTCGCTACAAGCACGATTTGTAATGGCGGTTGTCGAAAACCGTTTCATCCCCCAACCGATCTGAGTTCGACATGAAATCGAAAGTAAGTCTTTTGGTGCTGGCCGCCGCCATGGCGTTGATCCTGCAGGATGCAGCGGCCCAAAACTTCTCCACTCTGGAGGAGCGCATGACCGGCCGCGAGTTTCGTGATGCTGGTCTGCACAAGCTCACCGAAGAGGAATTGGCCTACCTCAATCGCTGGATCCAGATTCGTTCCCTGGCCGAAGGTGAGGTGCCGGACTGGATGGGAGATCGTCCGGCAGCGCGGACCGATGACCCGGCCGCGGCTGCAGCGCCTGCCGGTGATCGCCGCGGCTTTTCCGACGGCGAGCGCAGCGAAATCAATGCGCGCCTGCGCGGAAGCTTCAGCGGCTGGCGTGGCGATGCGGTGTTCGAGCTGGACAATGGCATGGTTTGGGAGCAGGCCGAGGCCGGCGTGTTTGCGATACCGACCCTGGAAAACCCCGAAGTGAGAATCCGGCCCGGAATGTTTGGCGCCTGGCACCTGCAAGTGGCGGGCTATAACACCCGCGTGCGCGTCAGACGCGTGCAGTAGTCGGACGCGGATTTATTCAGGCGGCGGGCGATTACGCGCCAGCCGCAGCCAGCCCAGACGGACTCGACCGACCACGTACAGCGCCAATCCGAAAGGCATCAGAATGAGGGTTGCCACCGGCGGCGGAAAGAACCAGCCCTGGGGCGGCGCGCCCCACCACCAAATCGTACCCGCGACCAGCATCGCCAAGGCAAGGTAGGTGGCATTGGCCGCTTGATCTACCTGGCGCCGCCAGCGTTGTCTGGCCAGTTGATGCTGTTGCGCGGTGTCCATCTTGCCAAGTTGGGCGCCGCAGTGCCGGCAGGCCTTGGCCAAAGACGAAATTCGTTTCCCGCAAGCCGGGCATTTCACAATCGCCATTGTCTTAGCTTACCTCAACGGCTGCCGGGTTCGCTGAAACCGAGCGTCGGGGCACGGCCTCACGATCTGGGAAAAAGCGCAGGATGACGATCAGGCCGCGCGGCTGGCGATTCAGAAAGTCAATTTCCCAGCCGTAGAGGTCACACAAACGTTTGACGATTGACAAGCCCAGCCCGGAGCCCTTGGTGCCGGCGGTCTGGCGGCCCCGGAAATGACGGTCAAAGACGCGCGGCAGTTCCTCTTCGGCGATGCCCGGGCCGGTGTCGAGAATTCGCACCTCGCCGCGGTCCACCTCGACTCGTACTTCGCCTTCGGTGGTGTAACGCACCGCGTTGCCAATCAGGTTGCCAAGAGTAACCGCGATCACCGCCTCGGGAGCAATCACACTCAAGGACTGCCTGACCTCTAAACTCAAATCCAGTTCCCGATCGCCGACCAGCGGCCGATAATTGTCCATGACCTGCTCGGCAATGCACCCCACCTCCTGAGCGCCGGGCCCGTCGCCCGGCTCGCGGCGCGCGCGCACCAGGTACAGCAGCGCGGTCGTGATATCGGTTGACTGACGCGCGGCGCGCGCGATCCGGAGCAGGCGCTCGCGCTGCCGATCCGGAAGGTCAGGCTGCGCCAGCATCAGTTCAGTCGCGCCGGAAATCACGGCCAGCGGCGTGCGCAGTTCATGCGACACATCCGCGTTGAAGGCCTGGTCGCGCTCGACCAGTTCATGCAGACGAGCGGCATAGTCGTCCAGGGCCGCGGCCAGCTGCCCGACCTCGTCGTCGGGAAAATGCGCTTTCAACGGCGTCGGCGCGGTGGTTTCATCCATGGTTTCCAGCCGCCGTGCCAGCTCGGTGACCGGCGCCAGCACCCGCCCCGACGACCAGATGCCCAGCCCTAGCGACAGCAGCGAGAAGGCCACCACGACCGCGACCAGCGCCCAGATCAGCCGGCGCAGCAGCTCGCGGTTTTCCGAGATGTCATAGGTCAGAAAGACCCAGAAATCGTCGTCCTTGCGCACGGCGACCTTGAAGTAGGCCCCATCGGCTCGTACGTCGTGCACGCCCGTGGGTAGATCGCGAAACGCCGGCGGGACGATTTCGGCCCGACCGGGCCGGGTGACATAGCCTTGAATGCGTGTGTAGAACGGCTCAACCAGGGTCGGATCGCGGCGCAGATCAGCGACATACTGATCGACTTCGCTGGCCAGTGTGTTGGCGATCAGGGCATCTTCCAGCCAGCTCTGCAAGAACAGCGCCGCACTTGCAAACAGCACGCTGAGCAGCGTGCCGAAAACCAGAAATGAGAGAATCAGCCGACTTCTGAGTCGGCGCCTAAACTTCATCAGGTGGGACAAGGCAGTAGCCAATGCCGTGACGGGTTTGGATCAACTGTGAACCAAAGGGCTTGTCGATCAGCGAGCGCAAGGTATGGATATGCACGCGCAGACTGTCGCTGTCCGGCAGCTCTTCACCCCACACGTGGTTCTCCAGCTCGCGCCGCGTGACCACCGCGGGCGATGCGCTCATCAGTTTTTCCAGCAGCTTCAGGCCGATGGGGTTGAGGTCAATCTTTTTGCCGGCGCGGCGCACCGTGTAGGTCTCAAGGTTGTATTCAAGATCGCCAACCTGCAGTTCGCGCGGTTTGATGCGCTGCCCACGTCGTCCGAGGACTTCCAGGCGCGCCTCGACCTCGCGCAGCTCGAAGGGTTTGACCAGATAATCGTCTGCGCCGGAGTCAAAGCCCGCCAGTTTGTCTTCAAGCTGGTCGCGCGCGGTCAGCATCAGCACCGGGGTGCTTTTACGCACTTCCTCGCGCAGCTTTCGACAGACATCGATGCCGTCCATGCCGGGCAGGGCCAAATCCAGCACAATGGCGTCGAATTCATTGACGATAGCCAGGTGCAGACCGGTAACGCCGTCGTAGGCATAGTCCACTTCGTGGCCGCGGTCGCTCAAGAAATCGCCCAGGTTGGCGGCGATATCGCGGTTGTCTTCGATGATAAGAATGCGCATAAGGTCAACCCCAGGTCAGTGTGCTCAGACAGTTTTCAGGGTCGATTATCGACCAGATCCAGATTTTTGAAACGCTCGCTCAATTGATCGGCGCTGGCTCCTTGGCTGAGCTTGACCGTCAGCCTAAGATCGTTGGCTGAATCGGCATGACGTATGGCGTCTTCGTAAGAAATCAGACCCTTTTGATACATGCTGAACAGGCTTTGATCGAAAGTCACCATGCCGTGCTGCCTGGAATCTTTCATGATCGTCTTGAGCTCTTCAATCTTGCCTTTACGGATCTTTTCCTGTACCAGCGGCGAGTTGACGAGAATCTCAAGAGCGACATGGCGCCGATCACCCTTGACCGAGGGAATCAACTGCTGGGCAATGATGGCTTTGAGATTGAAAGATAAATCGAGCAGAACCTGGCTGTGACGGTCTTCCGGGAAAAAGTGAAGAATGCGGTCCAGCGCCTGGTTGGCGTTGTTGGCGTGCAGGGTGGTCAAACAGAGATGACCGGTTTCGGCGAAGGTAATGGCGTGCTCCATGGACTCCCGTGTCCGCACCTCGCCGATCATGATGACATCGGGCGCCTGACGTAGCGTATTGCGCAGCGCCATTTCAAAAGACACCGTGTCGATCCCCACCTCGCGCTGGGTGATCAGGCATTTGCGGTGCTTGTGGACGTACTCAATCGGATCTTCGACGCTGATGATGTGGCCGGGGCCGGCGTTGTTGCGGTGCCCGATCATGGCCGCCAGGGTGGTGCTTTTGCCGGTTCCGGTGGCGCCGCACAAAAACACCATGCCACGCTTGGCTGTCGCCAGTTCGGACAGGGATGCGGGCAAATCGAGTTCTTCGAAAGTCGGAATATGGGTCTCGATGCGCCGGCACACCATACCAACGCTGTTGCGCTGGTAGAAGGCGCTGACCCGGAAGCGAGCGGTGCCTTCCAAGGAAATGGCGAACTGACACTCCCGGGTGGTTCTAAATTCGTCACGCTGGTCTTCGCGCATGATGCCGTGGATGATGCTGGCCACTTCATCATGGCTCATCGCCTGCCGGCCCATCGGCACGATCTTGCCGTGCACCTTCAAGCACGGCGGCGCGCCGACGGTGACGAACAAATCAGAACCCTTGGCTTGGTGCAGCTGGCGCAGCCACTCCCTGACGTCGTTCATTCAATACTCCAGGATGATTTCTCAGGCTAAAGCTTGCTTGTTCTGAGCCTTGCGAACGGCCTCTTGCTTGGCCACGACACCCCTTCGTACCAGATCGATCAGGCATTGATCCAACGTGGTCATGCCGACGTTCTGTCCAGTCTGGATGGCCGAGTACATCTGGGCCACCTTGTCCTCTCTGATCAGGTTGCGGATGGCGGGCGTGGCAACCATGATTTCATGGGCGCCAATGCGCCCGCCGCCGACGCGCTTGAGCAGGGTCTGCGAAATCACCGCCCGCAGCGATTCCGACAACATCGAGCGCACGATCGGTTTTTCATCACCCGGGAAGACATCGATAATTCGGTCGATGGTCTTCGGAGCCGATGAGGTATGCAGGGTGGCGAACACGACGTGACCGGTTTCCGCCGCGGTCAGCGCCAGGCGCACCGTTTCGATGTCGCGCAACTCGCCGACCAGGATAATGTCGGGGTCTTCGCGCAGCGCCGAACGCAGCGCCTGATTGAATCCGTGGGTATCTCGCTTGACCTCGCGCTGGTTGATCAGGCAGCGCTGCGGCGTATGCACGAATTCGATCGGGTCTTCAATGGTCAGGACATGACCCGCAACGGTCTTGTTCAGGTGGTCGATCATCGCCGCCAGCGTGGTTGACTTGCCGGAGCCGGTGGGCCCGGTCACCAGGATCAGACCGCGCGGCACTTCGATGATGTCCCGAAACACGGTGGGCGCATTGATGTCTTCCAGCGTCCAGATGTCATTGGGGATGACCCGAAACGCAGCACCCATGCCGCGATGCTGGTGATAGGCGTTGACGCGAAATCGCGCCAGGCCCGGGACGGAATAGGAAAAGTCGACTTCCAGGTTGGCCTCGTAGTCACGCCGCTGATGGTCATTCATGGTCGAGTAGATCAACTCGGCCATTTCCTTGTTTTCGATGGGCGGCGTGTTGATTCGATGGATATCTCCATCGACCCGAATCATCGGCGGCAGACCGGCCGAGATGTGCAGATCCGAAGCCTTGCTTTTAACGGTGAACGCGAGTAATTCAGTGATATCCATCGACACAATTCCATAAATTTGATGCATGACAGGCGCGGCAAAAATTCCCGCGGCTGACGCCGGCCACGCGCGTTACACCCTTACGCCAGGCCGAGACCCCGGCAAGCCCGGTCTGGCCGGTATGGCCCTGGCCACTGCAACAGCGTGTCGCCTTTACGCATACTATCTGAAATAACCATGAAAAGCACATTGCGCCATGGAGCAACTTGTTCGTCTGAAAGACAGGATCACCCGAGCAGCCAAAGCCTCGGGGCGGCCGGAGGACGCGGTTACCCTGCTCGCGGTCAGCAAAAAACAGCCCCTGGACCGGATTAAGGCGGCTATTGCCGCCGGTCAGCGCCGTTTTGGTGAAAACTACGTCGATGAGGCGCTGATGAAAATGGATGTTCTCAGCGATCCGGCGCTGGAATGGCACTTCATCGGCCCGATCCAGTCCAACAAGACCCGCCACCTGGCAGAGCGTTTCGACTGGGTTCAGACCGTGGATCGGGTCAAGATTATCCGGCGACTGAACGCGCAAAGACCGACGGGCAGTGCGCCACTCAACGTGTTGCTGCAGGTGAATCTGGACGCCGAGCCGCAAAAGGCCGGCTGTCTTCCCGATCAGCTTGAGGCGCTGGCGGCAGCGGTGGAAGAGGCGCCGAACTTGCGTTTGCGTGGGCTGATGGCCATCCCGGCGCCGCGTAGCGATCCCGACGAGCAGAAAAAGGTTTTTGCTGAATTGAAAGCGCTGCATGACCGTCTGGCGGACAGGTATGCCGGCATGGACACCCTGTCGGCCGGCATGTCGGGCGATCTCGAGGCGGCCATTGCCGCGGGCAGCACGATGGTTCGCATCGGCACCGATCTGTTCGGAGCTCGTCCTGACTGACTCCTCCATCGCCACTACAATACGCAGCATGGAAAACACCACTATCGCCTTCATTGGCGGCGGCAACATGGCGCGGGCCTTGATTGGCGGCTTGCTGCAAGCCGGCCACCCGGCCAGCTCGATTCGGGTGTCTGATCCAGGTGAGAAGGCGCGTCAGGCGGCCGCCGCGGATTTTGGTGTCGGCGTAACCGCGTCCAATGCCCAAGCCGTGGCGGGGGCGGACGTGGTGGTCTTGGCCGTCAAGCCGCAAGTCATGGCCAGTGTTCTGACCGACCTGTCGGCACAGCTGGATACCGGGGCCCTGGTCATCAGCGTTGCGGCCGGCATTACGCTGGCCGGCCTGGAAACCGGCCTCGGCCCCGACATCGCGATTGTCCGCGCCATGCCGAATACGCCGGCCCTGTACGGTGCCGGCATGACCGGGATTGTCGCCAACCCGGCAGTGGAGCGCTCCGGCCGCGCCATGGCCGAAGAGATTCTGGCCGCGACCGGACAGATTCTGTGGCTGGAAGACGAAGCATTGATGGATGTCGTCACCGCGGTGTCAGGCTCCGGCCCGGCCTATTTCTTCACTTTGGCCGAACAGCTGGCGCTGGCCGGTGAACGCGCCGGGCTGGCCCCGGCCGCCGCTGCGCAACTGGCCCGTCAGACAGCCTTCGGCGCCGGGCTGATGCTGGTCGAGTCAGGTTTGTCCGCCGGCGAACTGCGAATGCGCGTCACCTCTCCGGGCGGCACCACGCAAGCCGCGCTGGAGAGTTTTGACAAGGATGGTTTCGATGGGCTGATCGAGCGCGCCGTGAACGCTGCGATCCGGCGCGGACATGAACTTGGAAAAATCAAATGACGGGCTCGCCGACAAACGCTTTCGCTTTTCTGGTCCAGACCCTGGTCCACCTGTATCTGGTCGTGATTCTGTTGCGGATCCTGCTCGAGGTCACCCGCGCTGATTTCTACAACCCCGTGGTGCAAGTGCTCGTTCGCCTGACCGATCCACTGGTCCGCCCACTGGCCAAGATTATTCCCAATATGGGTCGGATCAATAGCGCGGCGGTCGTCGTGCTGTACCTGGTCCAGTTGCTGGGACTGTTCGTTGTGGTTGTCATTTCCGGTCGCACGCCGGATCCCCTGGTGCTGTCGTTGCTGGCCGTCAGAGAACTGCTGCGGCTGCTGCTGACGCTGTACATGATTCTGATCATTATTGGCGTCATCCTGTCCTGGGTCGGTCACAACGTGCGCCATCCGATTGTGCCGTTGATCTTTCAACTGACCGATCCGGTCCTGGCCCCCATCCGGCGGGTGTTACCCAGTCTGGGCGGGTTCGACCTCTCGCCGCTGGTTGCCATTATCGGCATTCAGTTCCTGATCATTCTGCTGGGGTTGTAGCGATATGCTTTTCCAATTGATCCCGCTGTTCGGTGGGTGGACGGCCCGGACCGCGCCGGCGGCGCGGCTTGGGCCCGGTCTGGTGTTGATCGGCCTGTTGCTCATCGCTTTCAGCCCGGTGTCGATTCAGGCCCAGCAGGCCGAAGATCTTGGCACGCACTGGGTTCACTTCAGCACGATCAACACCAGTCAACTGACCCCGCAGGTGGCCAGTGCGATCGGGGTTCAGCGTTCGGCCTCGCGCGCCTTGCTCAATATTGCCGTGCTGCGCAAAAGTGCCGACGGCATGGACCTGCCGGTGCGTGCACAGATCCGGGTTCAAGCGGTCAATCTGGCCGGTCAACGCCGCGAGGTGGAGCTGCGGGAAGTGGTTGAGCAGGACGCAGTTTATTATCTGGGCAGCTTCCGTATTCACAACGAGGAGCGCATGACCTTCAGAGTCAGCGTACTGCCCGAAGACCTCAGCGGTGCGCCCCGCGAATTCAGCTTCCAGCAGCAATTCTTCGTCTATTGAGGCAGGGCTGGACACGCAGCCGCGGGCTGCGGCGAACTGACCTCAATCCGGCTCTTTCGGCGCGGCGACCATTTCGAAGCTGCGCAACTGCCAACTGGCAAATTCGTCCGGTCCGCCTTGGTTGAACCAGCTGGACTGATACCAGAACTGCTCCAGAGTGAATTGGCGCGTGCGCACCTCGCCCGGCCAAACCGGCAGGAAGGAAGGCGCCGGGAACGTGAATAATTCCGCTTGGCCGAGGCCCTGGATCAGGTTGGGGCTCAGAGCGGCGAGCAAGGTCTGGTAGCGCTGCAGCCAGTTCGGGTCTGGTGTATCTACCCGCTCGGGGTGATGCAGGCGCAGCGCCAGCAGTCGCCAGGCATCGCCATCCCAAGCCGCGCTGATACGAAGTGACCAGCCGCCCGAGGTGGTTTGATCCAGCTCCAGGCGTTCGCCCGGCAGGCCGCCGCGGCCGGCGGCGGCGAGGCTGCGATCAATCTGGGCGCTCAGCGCCTGGAAATCGGGTTCGGCGGCAACCCCCGCTGCCGCCCAAAACAGGCCCAACAGCGCCCACCCCAAGCGCATCAGCTGGAGCCGGCAGCGATATGCTTGCGCCGGATGAACTCTGCGTGGGGCACTCCAAGAAGATCGGACAAACGTCTCAAAAGTTGTTCTTCAAAGCGGTCGACCACGCCATTGGCATAGGCCACTTTCCACAACCAGCCGACCAGTTCATCGCGGCTGCCGCGGGGCAGGCCGGTGCGCAGGCTGCGCGTGTAATCATGCAGCGAGACTGCCTGCCCGCGCAGGGTCTTGGCCTGGCTGATCAGCTCCTCGAGCTCGGCCCCCGCAATGCCGAACGCGCGCTCGATCGCCTGATGGATGATGTCCAGTTCGGTGGCGTCGAAGTGATCGTCGACAGCTGCCATTTCCAGCAGCACCACCGCGCCGGCTCGCGCCAGAGCATGTTCCTCGGCGGCGGGCTCGTGGCGATTGACGATGGATTTGAGTTGTTCAAACCAGGAGGTGTTCATCATGCTCCGGCAGGCAGACTCAGGGAAACAACAGGCTTTCCTGCCACTGCCCTTCGCGCAGTTCAAAACAAACTCGTTCATGCAGGCGGTATTGACGCCCGTACCAGAACTCCACGCGATGCGGACGCACGCGGAAGCCAGACCAGTGCGGCGGTCTGGGGACGTCCCGCCCCTCGAAGCGAGTTTCGAAATCGGCGATACGCTGGTCGAAAGCCTGGCGATCCGTCAGCGGCTGCGATTGCAGAGAGGCCCAGGCGCCAATCTGGCTGCCGCGTGGTCTGCTGGCGAAATAGGCATCCGCCTCTTCGGCACTGACCGGCTCAACCGTACCGTCGACCTTCACTTGTTCGTAGATTTCGCGCCAGAAAAACACCAGCGAGACATGCGGGTTGGCCGCCAGCTGGCAGCCCTTGCGCGATTCCAGGTTGGTATAGAAAACGAAACCGTCATGATCGACCCCTTTCAGCAGCATGGTGCGAGCGCTGGGCCGATTCCGCTCGTCGACGGTGGCCAAGGTCATTGCCGTGGGTTCGGGAACATTGGCGGCCTGAGCACGCTCGAAACCGTCCTGATAGCGGGCCAGCATGGCGGCGGTCATTGGGGTGGTCATGACAATAGCGTCCTGTATCCGGTTTGGTAGTCAGGATATTGGAAATGAAATCCGCTGGATGTGAGGCGGGCATTGCTGACCCGTTTGCCCTGGCCGGAAGCTTCAGCGTCGGGCTGTGGGGCGGGCAGCCCCAGTTGCTCGGCCAGCCAGTTCAGCACTTCGCAACGCGGCGCTGGGTGATTGTCGCTGGCGCAATAGACCGCCTGCGTTGCAGGCTGCTGGACAAGATGTTCCAGCACCGCGGCGCAGTCGTCGGCATGTATGCGGTTGGTCCACTGCGGTGGCTGGGCGCGGCAGCGCGCCTGACCGGCCCGCAGGCTGCGGATCAGGTAATCGCGACCGGGGCCGTAAATGCCGGAAAAGCGCACCGCCATCCCGCCATGAGCCTGGGCAAGCGCTTCGGCCTGCAGCAGTATTTCGCCGGCAAAGGTTTTTGCATTGGTAGCTGATGACTCATCGACCCATTCGCCGTCATCCTGACCGTAAACGGCGGTACTGGAGACGAAAATCAACTGCCGCGCTCGGACCCGCCGCAGCAGATTGCGCAGTCCTTCAAGGTAGGTGCGGCGATAGGCGTCCGGCGCCCTTTTGCCGGGTGTGGCCTGGTAGATGATGGCGTCCCAGGCGGTGGGCAGCGCAGCCAGCGAGGCCGGACTCAGCAGGTCCGCGCCGATGGGTTGGACCGGTTTCGGCAGCTGATCCGGTCGACGACGCAGCCCGTGACAAATCCATTCCGAGGACTTGAGGCGTCGGGCCAGCCGCACACCCAGATCGCCGCAGCCGGCAATCAACAGTCGTTTCATCCCTGGCTCAGTGCGGCGGTCGACGGTGTGGCCGGTCCACCCCCCGACCGTGGCGGTAACATGCGCAGCCAGATCAGCCACACGACCAGCGCGTCAAGAATAATCAGGGCCTGCCACAGATACAGGTGGAACCAGTTGAACCAGGTCATGTTCCACTGACCCATGTAAAACAGACTGATGATCCGCACCAGGTTGAGTGACTGGATGGCCACGAAGCCAATCGCGAAACCAATCAGCTTGTGTTTCAGCGGTGCCGGAAAGGCGAAAATGGCGGCGAACAGAATAATCAGGGCCTCGACACCGTTGCAGCCCGGCTCGATGCTGACGGCGAAGCCGGTCTCGAGGTCGCGAATCACCTTGCCGGCAGACTCCACACCGCTATCGAACAGTTCGATGATGAACACGCTGATCGAGGCCAGGGCGCTGGTGAAAGGCAAGATCACATGGTCCTGGACAGGCTGCAGGATTTCGATCGTAAACAGGCCCAACAACAGGACCACAAACAGGATGGAAAATTTCAGCATCGGAGCAGTAGACGCAAAGCGGACGAGCCAGCCGATCGCTATGGTAGCAAAAGCGCGCGGGTCCCCGTCGACATGCGTGGTAGCATCGCGTTTTTGTTGAATAATTGGATCCAGGCTTAAGACGTGCGAAATATCGCTCTGGTGGGGCCTATGGGGTCGGGCAAGACCACGGTAGGGCGGGTGCTGGCGTCACGTCTGGGGCTTGAATTCGTCGATCTGGATCAGGCCATTGAGCAGCGTTGTGGCGTCGAGGTCGCCTTGATCTTCGAAATCGAGGGCGAGTCGGGCTTTCGCGCGCGTGAACGAGCGATGCTGGAAGAAATCATCCGCCGGGATGGTATTTTGCTGGCCACCGGCGGTGGCAGCGTACTGGATCCGCATAATCGCGCGCTGTTGCGAGCACGCGCGCTGGTCGTCTGGCTGCAGACCAGCGTCGATCAACAAATCAAACGCCTGGCGCGCGATCAGCGCCGGCCTTTGCTTAGGGCCCCGAACCGTCGACAACGTCTGGAACAGCTGGCGACCGAGCGCGACCCGGTCTATGGTGAATGCGCCCATTTGCGAGTGCGCTCCACCGATGTCAGTCCGCGCGCCATGGCAGCCAGGCTGGAACAGGCGATTCGCAGTCATCAAGAGAGGATAGAAGAACAATGAATGTGATACCGGTGGGTCACGGCGGCGGTGAATACCCGGTCTACGTAGGCTCGGGGCTGCTCGGAATCAGCGGCACCTGGAGTCGCCACCTGCGTGGCCGTGTGCTGATAGTGACGGATGAAACCGTTGCCGACTTGTATCTGCCCCGCCTGCAAGCGGCGCTGGAGGCGGTTGAGCACCGGCAGGTCAGCATTCTCCCTTGTGGGGAAGACCACAAGACGTTGGCCAATTGGCAGCGCTTGATTGACGATCTGGTTTCGCTCAGGGCACAGCGCGACGCCACGGTCGTGGCTTTGGGTGGTGGCGTTATCGGCGACATGGCCGGCTTTGCCGCCGCCTGCTACATGCGTGGCATTCGGGTCGTACAGGTGCCAACCACCTTGCTGGCCCAGGTCGATGCGGCGATTGGCGGCAAGACCGGGGTCAATCTGGCGGCCGGCAAAAATCTGGTCGGTGCCTTTCATGCACCGAGCGCGGTGGTGGTCGATGTCGATACCTTGGCTACTCTTGAGGAACGCGATTATCGCGCCGGCTTGGCCGAAATCGTCAAGTATGGCGCCATTCGCGACGGTGATTTTTTCGTGTGGCTGGAGCAGGAGGCCGACGCGCTGGCCAGGCGGTTCCCCGATGCGCTGATGGAAGCTGTTTGTCGCTCCGTCGGCAACAAGGCCGAGGTCGTTGCCGCTGATGAGCGTGAAGCCGGCGAGCGCGCCTTGCTGAATTTCGGGCATACCTTTGGCCATGCCCTGGAAACGGCGACGGACTATCGGCTGTATCGCCATGGCGAGGCCGTTGCCATCGGCATGAGCCTGGCGGCATGCCTGAGCGAGTTGCTGAGTCTGGCGCCGCCCGGCACCGGGCAACGCCTCGACGAGCTGTTGCAGCGCCTGGGTCTGGAAACCCGGCTGGCCGCTGATCAAGACCGCGAGCAGCTACTCGCGCTGATGGCGCTGGACAAGAAAAATCTGGCCGAACAAATTCGCCTGGTGTTGCTGCAGGGCATCGGCCAGGCCGTGGTGCGACCGTGCACTCCCGACCAAATTCGCGAGGTATTCAAGGAACAATGAACGAACTTCACCGCAGCCTGTTTTTGCGCGCCCTGCGGCGCGAGGCCACCGAACGCACGCCGATCTGGATGATGCGCCAGGCCGGCCGCTATCTGCCCGAATACCGCGCTACGCGCGCGCGCGCCGGCAGCTTTCTCGATCTGGCCGGCAACCCCGAGTTGGCCTGCGAGGTCACCCTGCAGCCTATCGATCGCTATGGCTTCGACGCTGCCATCCTGTTTTCCGACATTCTTATCCTGCCGCACGCCATGGGCCTGGGGCTGGGTTTTGCCGCCGGTGAAGGTCCGTACTTTGAGCGGCCACTGCAGAGTCCGGCCGACATCGCCGCGCTGCCCATGCCGGATCCGAATGATGACACCGGGTACGTCATGCAGGCGGTGCGCCTGATTCGCGCCGGTCTCCCGGCTACCACCCCGTTGATTGGTTTTGCCGGCAGTCCCTGGACCGTGGCCACCTACATGAT
>SLJA01000232.1 GCA_007135355.1 Wenzhouxiangella sp. | reverse complement strand
TCGTCGGCTTGATGAATGTGCAGTTCGCCTTGCAGGGCGATCAGCTCTACGTGCTGGAAGTCAACCCGCGCGCTTCGCGCACCGTGCCCTTCGTGGCCAAGGCCACCGGCGTGCCGCTGGCCCGCGTGGCGGCCTCTTGCATGGTAGGGGAATCCTTGGAAAAACAGGGCATTGAGCGTGATCTCTCCAGCCCGTTCTACTCGATCAAGGAACCCAAGTACCCGTTCATCAAGTTCCAGGGCGTGGACCCCATCCTGGGCCCGGAGATGCGCTCGACCGGCGAGGCCATGGGCGTGGGCCATTCCTTTGGCGCGGCCGTGGCGCGCGCCCAGCAGGCGGTGGAAATCAATGCCGCGGCCTCGGGCCGGGCTTTCCTGAGCGTGCGCGACGCCGACAAGGATCGCCTGTTGCCGGTGGCGCGCGAGCTTGCCGAGCGCGGTTTTTCATTGGTCGCCACCGAAGGCACCTGGAAGTTCCTGGTTGAAAACGGCGTCGAGTGTGACTATGTCAACAAGGTGATTCAGGGTCGGCCGCACATCGTCGACCTGATCAAAAACGGTGAGATCGACTACATTGTCAACACCACCGAAGGGCGGCAGGCGATCTCTGACTCGTTTTCCATTCGTCGCTCCGCCCTGCAGCAGAAGGTGAATTACTCGACCACCATCGCCGGTGCGCGCGCCACCCTGCGCGCGCTGGATCACTGGAACGAACGCGGCGTGCATTCGCTCGCCGAACTCTACGCAAGCAAGGAGCCTGCATGAGCCAGATTCCGATTACCCGCGTCGGCGCCGAGCGCCTCAAGCGCGAGCTGGATCGCCTGAAAAAAGTCGAGCGCCCGGCCGTCATCGAAGCGATTGCCGAGGCGCGTGCCCACGGCGATCTGAAAGAAAATGCCGAATACCATGCCGCCCGCGAACAGCAGGGCTTCATCGAAGGCCGTATTCAAGAGCTGGAAAACGCCCTGGGCAACGCTCGCATCATCGATGTGGCGACCCTCAATGCCGGCAGCAAGGTGGTGTTCGGTGCCACGGTGACGCTGCTGGAAGAAATCGACAATGCCGCCGAGGTCACCTGGCACATCGTCGGCGACCTGGAAGCTGACGTCAATGAACGGCGCCTGGCGATCAGCGCGCCACTGGCTCGGGCCTTGATCGGTAAGGAAGAAGGCGATGTGGTCGAGTTTCAGGCGCCCAATGGCCTGCGCGTGTTTGAAATCGTCGAGGTGAGCTACGCCCGCTCGGAGTAGGCGAGCGTGATCGTCGTTTGGGTCCCTGAGCTGGAGGCGCTGTTCAAGGAAGCGCAAACCTGCCCCGCGCTGGTCCAGCGTCTGCGCGCGCGCGCAACGCCGCGTCAGCTCGATGGGTCTGCGCCAGGGGCGCAGCTGTTGACCGGAAAATCACTGCCGGCGGCCGCCCTCAGCCGCCTGCGCGACGCGCCCGACACGGCCGAGACCGGCATCTGGATGCGCGCCGACCCGGTGCGGCTGGTGCCGGATCTGAACGCCGTCTGGGTGCAAACCGGCGTGCGCTTGGAGCCGGATCATCCGGCGTTGCCGGAGTTGCGCGAGCTGTTCGCCGAGCTTGGGCTTGCCTTCGAGCTGCCCGTTGCCGAGCGTGGATACCTGCGCCTGGATGCCGTGCCGAATTGCAGCTTTGAGCCACCGGCGGCCCTGATCGGTCAGAGCATGGACCACGCCATGCCGGAGGGGCCCGACGCCCGGTTGTGGCGGCGCCTGCTCAATGACGCCCAGGTCATCCTGCATCAGTACCGTGACCGCAGCGAAGTGGGCGGTCTGTGGTTTTGGGGCCCGGGAAGGCTGCCGTCGCGCGCCGGCATCGCGCCGCGCGTCAGCCACGTGTGCTCGCGCGATGCCGATTTGCTGAGCCTGGCCGACTGGCTGGGACTGAGCCATGAGCCGCTGGACGCGCCGGCGCGCGTGGCCGATCATAGTCTGGTCTGTTGGTCGGCCGATCAGGCACTGAGCGCGGACGACAATCTGCAATCCCTGGCCGATTGGTTGCGGCCGCTGTGGTGGCGCTTGTGCGTGGCTCGGATCGATGCGCTGGAACTGGCCGGCGGGGAACAGGCCTGGTCTCTGACGCCGGCGCAAGCCTGGCGCTTCTGGCGCCGCAAACCCCGGCTGGCAACATGATTCGCTCGGTCGCCATCCGCCGTCGACCGGCGAACGCGGTCGCGTTGCCGGGTCTGCATCCGGTGGTGGCCCGCGTGCTGGCCGCGCGCGGCCAGACGGTGGCGCCCGACTACTCGCTGAAATCCCTGCTGCCGCCGAGCCTGAGCGGTCTGGCCTCGGCCGCCGACATCCTCGCCGGCGCCATCATGCGTGGTGAGTCCATCCTGGTGGTGGGTGATTTTGACGCCGACGGGGCCACCGGCACCGCGCTCGCAGTGCGCGCCCTGACCAGTCTCGGCGCGCGCCGGGTGCGCTGGCTGGTTCCGGACCGTTTCCGCCATGGCTACGGCCTGAGCACCGCTCTGGTCGCCGAAATCGAGCCGCCCGTGCCCGAGGTGCTGTTGACGGTGGATCAGGGTGTCAGTTCGATCGCCGGCGTGGACGCGGCGCGAGCGCGCGGCATGCAGGTGGTGGTGACCGATCATCACCTGCCAGGACCTGAGCTGCCGGCCGCCGAGGCCATCGTCAATCCCAATCTGGTTGGCGAGAATTTCGGTTCGACGGCCTTGGCCGGGGTCGGGGTGATGTTCTACACCGCGCTGGCGCTGCGCGCTCGCCTGCGCGAGCTGGGCTGGTTCCAGCGCCGCCCTGAGCCGCGCCTGGACCAGTGGCTGGACCTGGTGGCACTGGGAACGGTGGCCGACCTGGTGCCGCTGGACGAAAACAACCGCCGGCTGGTCTATCAGGGCCTGGCGCGCATGCGCGCCGGACGCTGCAGTCACGGCGTCCGCGCGCTGCTGGAAATCGCCGGGCGCAACCTGTCGTATATCCAGGCTGCTGATCTGGGCTTTGCCGCCGGCCCCCGCCTGAACGCGGCCGGGCGCCTGGAGGACATGAGTGTTGGCATCCGCTGCCTGCTGGCCGATTCGGAGCGCACGGCGCGCGCGTTGGCCACCGAGCTGGACCAGCTCAATGCACAACGCCGGGCCATCCAGGCCGATATGCAGAAAAACGCCGAAAGCCAGGTTGAGGCCTTGATGGCCGAAGTCGACGGTGAGGTTCGGGGCTTGTGTGTGTTCCATCCCGGCTGGCACCAGGGCGTGGTCGGCCTGGTCGCCGGTCGCCTGATGGAGCGCCTGCAGCGCCCGGTGATTGCCTTTGCTCCGGCTGAAGCCGGCGGTGATGAACTGAAAGGCTCGGGCCGCAGTCCGGCCGGCCTGCACATGCGCGATCTGCTGGTCGAGATCGACACCGCCCGGCCCGGCCTGATCGACCGCTTTGGTGGGCACGCGCGCGCGGCGGGCTTGAGCTTGCGATCCGACCGTCTGGACGCGTTTCGTTCGGGCTTCGACAGCTGCCTGGCGCGCCATGAGTTCGGCAGCGAGCGGGTGGAAACCGACGGGCCGCTGAAACCCGAGGAGCTGAACGTGCTGACCGCCGAAGCGCTGGAAAAAAGCGGTCCATGGGGGCAGTCCTGGCCGGAACCCTTGTTCGATGGCCGGTTCAAGGTGCAAGAGCGGCGCATCGTCGGTGAGGCGCATCTCAAGCTGCGTTTGCAGCCCGAAGCCGGAGGCCCGGCGCTCGACGCCATCGCTTTCCGCGCCGGCCGACTGCTGCGCGACGAACTACCCGATCCCCTGCACGTAACCTACCGGCTGGAACTCAACCGCTGGCAGGGCCGAGTCACCCCCCAGCTCAACATCCAGCACCTGGTCTCGGAGTCCGTCTGAGATCAATCGGGCATCGCTTTTTAAAGCCTCTCGCCAAGACGCAAAGGACGCCAAGAAAAAGCAAGAGAGGGTGGTTTAGTCGCGTCCTGCACCTTGGCCGTAGGTCGGCCTTCCATGGCCGACGTCCGATCTTTCAAAGCGCCCCACGCAGAGGCGCAGAGCTGCAGGGTTCGCGGAGGAAAGAAGGGTTGAACCGGGTGTTTGTTGGCAGATGAGTACAGCAAGCATGTTGTAAGCCCTCTGCGCGCTCCGCGTCTCTGCGCCTCTGCGTGATACTGTTCTAAGTCCGATCCATCTGCCACCCGGAAGTCTCGCCCCGGCCCTCTGTGGTGGCGTTTCCCGGTGCAGCCGGGCAAACCCACCGCATGGCGGCGCCCGATGGGTTTGGCCGTCGGGGATGGAACCCCGACCTACGGGACTGTACCGGAAAAATCCACATTGGCCAAACAAGGCACCGAAGCCGTAGGTCGGCCTTCCATGGCCGACGTCCGATCTTTCAAAGCGCCCCACGCAGAGGCGCAGAGCTGCAGGGTTCGCAGAGGAAGGAGGAGTTGGGCTTGTGCTTTTGCTTCTGAGCAAACACAGGCGTCGGGCTCAGCTGACTTTCCTTCTCTGCGACCCAAGCGCCTCAGCACCTCTGCGTGATGCGGCCTTACGCGCCCGAAGACTTGCCGCGGATGAAATCCCGCACTCTGGGATAAACCTGGGTACGCCAGCGCCGTCCGCTGAAGATGCCGTAGTGGCCGGCCTTGGGGACCTCGAAGTGTTCGCGGTCGTGCCCGGGCAAGCCGCTGCACAGATCATGCGCGGCGCGGGTCTGGCCGATGCCGGAAATGTCGTCGTATTCGCCTTCGATGGTCAATAGCCGGGTTTCGGTGATCCGGGTTGGGTCGACGCGCTCATCATCAATCACCCATTCGCCGCGTGGCAGCAGGTAGTCCTTGAACACGATGCGCACGGTGTCGAGGTAGTACTCGCCGGGCATGTCGAGTACGGCGTTGTACTCGTCGTAGAACTTGCGGTGGGCCTCGGCGTCTTCGAGGTCGCCGATGATCAGGTGCTTGTAGAAATCCCAGTGCGAAGAAACGTGTCGGCGCGGGTTCATGGCCATAAATCCGGCATGCTGCATGAAGCCCGGGTACACGCGCCGGCCGGCGCCGGGGTAGTGCATGGGCACGGGATGAACCAGGTTGGCGCTGAACCAGCGCATGGAGCGGGTAGCGGCCAGGTCGTTGACACCGGTGGCGCTGACCCGGGCATCGACCGGCCCACCCATCAGGGTCATGCTGGCCGGGGTCTCCTCGCCACGCCCCGCCATCAGCGAGATTGCGGCCAGTACCGGCACCACCGGCTGGCAGACGGCCATCACGTGCAGGTTTTCAGCGCCGATGTGACGGATGAAGGTCTGGACGTAGTTGACGTAGTCGTGCAGATGGAACGGACCGGCATCGGCCGGAATCATGCGCGCATCGATCCAGTCGGTGATGAAGACCTTGTGCTCGGGCAGCATGGTCTGCACGGTGTCGCGCAGCAGTGTGGAGTGGTGACCGGACAGGGGGGCGACGATCAGCACCTTCGGGTCGCCGCGCAAGTCGGCCACGGTTTGTGCGTCGTCGGTGTAGCGCTTCATGCGCAAAAGCTTGCAGAACGGCAAGTCCATGGCCTCCAGCTGCACCACCGGTACTTCGTGACCGTGGGCGGTCACCGAACGGATACCAAATTCGGGCTTGGTGTAGTCCTTGCCCAGCCGGTGCATGAGTTCGTAGGCGGCCGCGATGCGCTCGGCGCCGGGCCATTTAGACAGGGCGCTGCCCGGCGAGGAAAAGCTGCGTGCCCCGGCTTCGGCCCAGATGCTGAAGGGGCTGATCAATGAGCGCTGAAGCTCGTAGAACTGGTAGAGCATATTGATCTGTCGTACTGGTTTTGCACCGCACCATAGCACTTTTGAGCCGGTTTCGCCCACCCCAGCGGCTACGGGCTTACGGGGTGACTACGGGATGAGCAACATCAGTCCCTTGCTGATCACATAGGCGGCCACTAAGGCCGCGGCAAAACTCAGCCCGGCGCGCGGTCCGGACAGTCCGGTAACGGATTGATAGCCATGGAACATCAGCCAGATCATCCACAACAAAAACACCAGCAAGGGAACGCCGAGCAGGGTAAGGACAAAGGCGTCGCCCATGTAGGCGGCATCGGCCATGACTTGTCCACGCTCGCTGGGCATGGCCTGAACCAGGCGCTGGGTCAGCTCGCGGATCTGCCCGCCCAGCGGCGGGATGCTCAAGTAAAGGGTCGACAGCAGCAGCGGCCAGCGCGCCGCGGCCTGGCAGGCTAGCAGCCTGGGGACTGAAAATCGATTCCGGCTCAACCAGCGACCGGCCACCAGCAGGGCCAGCGTCAGGCTGAGCCAGTTGATCAGTCCCTGGGCCAGCAGCCAGCCGGGCGTTCCACCGGGAATGAATTGCAGGTCGAATAGGCCGCGGGTCTGCAAACCGGTCTGGCCGGCCAGTAGGGCGGTGAGGGCCATGGTGACCAGCCCGAAGGCCAGCGCGGCAGGCGTTGACAGGGTGTCAAACGGCCTAAGAAGAAGCTGCTCGAGACTCCGGGTTCGGCCGTCGGTCATTCCCAGTCGTCCCAGTCCTCGTCGTCGAGAAAGGCGTCGTAGTCCGGCAATTCTGCATCATCGCCCTGGAGCAAGAACTGGCGGCGCTGGAAGAAGCCGTCGCGCAGGAAGATGTAATCGTCGAAGGCGGCCTGCATCTGTGCATCCAGCGGCAGCAGGCCGGCGCGCAGCTGAATGATGTTCAGGCCCAGCAGTCCATATGCGCCTTCCTCGCGCGCGCGTTCCCAGATCGGGTTGACGAAGGTATCGCCGTAGAAGCCAATGCCGTCGCGCACGGTCGACGGCCCCAAAAAGGGCAGCATAAGGAAGCGCGAGTCTTCCCAGCCCCAAGCCGCAAAGGTCATGCCCAGATCGGCGTCATGCTCCGGCATATCTGCCTTGGAAGCCAGATCGAAAATGCCGCCGATACCGTAAACGGAATTGACGAAAAAGCGCTCGAAATGCTCCAGGCCCTCACCCGGCCGACCCTGCAGCAGCAGGTTGACGATGGTGACCGGCGAGCGCAGGTTGGTAAAGAAATTGCGCACACCGGTGCGCACCGGTGACGGAGTGACGCGCTGATAGCCGCGCGCGACCGGGCGCACCACGGCACGGTCGGCGGCCATGTTGAAGCTGTGGACCTGGCGGTTGAGAGGCTCCCACGGGTCGCGCGGGTCGCGATCCTCCGGCGGCGCCGACGCGGTGGTGGCGCAGGCGGTGATCAGCAGTGCCGCGGCAATCAATGCGAGTTTTTTTAGCCACAACATTGGCCGCTCTCTCCCTGATCATCGAAATCAAGCGTGCGCCAGCCCAGCAGGCCCTCGATCTGGCTGAGCGAGGCCATCACGCAGAGCGAACGTGGCACGTTGATGAAGCGTATCTTGTGATTGGCCTGTTCGGCCCATGTGCGCCATTCCAGCAGCAAGGCCAGGGCGCTGGAATCTGCCGCGGAAACCTCGGCCAGATCGACCGTTGTGGGCAAGCCGCTGTGCTTCCAGCCCTGGCTGTCTCGGTACAGCGCCGCAACTTCGGCGCTGCCCAGGCGACCGCTGAGCACCAGGCGGCCTTCAGCATCAGGTTTCAACCGCCACCTCGACTTCGATCTCGCCGGCCTGCAGGCGCGCCAGCATGGCGTCAAAACCATGGCGGCGGATTTCCTCGCCGATCTGGTTGCGGAAGGTGGCGACGTAGGAAATCCCTTCGATGATGACGTCGAACACCCGCCATTCGTCGCCGGCTTTGCGCAGCACATAGTCGACCTGGGCGCGCGTGCCCGAGTCCAATCTCACGCGCGTGCGCACCCGGGTTGCACGCTCGCTGTTGTCACCGGCCAGCGGCAGGATTTCGACCTGATCGCGGCTGCGGAATTCCAGCACGCCTTCGGCGTACTGGCTCATCAACAGTTCCGACAGCGCCTCGGCGAAGGCCTCGACCTGGGAGCGCTCCAGGCCACGGCCGTGACGCCCCAACACCAGGCGCGCCGAGTGCACGGTGTCCAGCCGCGGCAGCAGTCGTTCGCGCAGCTCCGCCTGCAGCAGGCCGGGGTCGGCTTCGAAGGTGGCACGGTTCTCATCGACCAGCGCAAACAGCTCGATCGTGGTTTCGCGAATAATCTCGACCGGCTCGGCCGCGTTGGCCGCGACGGGCAGAGACAGTAGCAGGGCCAAACCGGCCAGCATCATTCGGGTCATCAGTTGTCTCCTTCGGTATTGAACATGAAGCGGCTGATCAGTTGCTCCAGGACCAGTGCCGAATTGGTCAGCAGGATACGGTCACCGTCGACCAGTACGTCGGGCGAGCCGCCGGGCTCCAGGCTGACGTACTGATCACCCAGGATGCCGGCAGTGACGATCGAGGCCGAGGTATCGTCCGGCAACTCGTTGAAGCGGTCGGATATGCGCATGGTCACGCGCGCATCGAAACTGACCGGATCGAGCTCGATGCGCTCGACCTGGCCGATGGTGACCCCGCCAAGGCTGACCTGGGCGCGCGGGCGCAGGCCGCCGACGTTGGTGAAGTCGGCGGTGACGGTGTAGCTGCCGCCGGCGACCACGCCGCGGTCGGTGGCCTGCAGGGCCAGGAAGATCAGGCCGGCAATGGCCAGAACCATGAACAGGCCGGCGGTCAATTCGATCTGGTGGGATGATTTCATGAGAATGATCCGAAGCGATTAAAGCATCAGGGCCGACATGACGAAGTCGAGGAACAAAACCACGATGGCGGTGGCGATAACGGTCTGGGTGGTGGCCAGGGCCACGCCTTCGCCGGTGGGTTTGGCGGTCCAGCCGAAATAGACGGCCAGCCAGCTGGCGACCAGGCCGAACACCACCGATTTACCCATGCCGTGGCCGAAGTCGCGCCCCAGCTCGACCGCATTCTGAATATTGCCCCAGAACACGATAGGGTCGGTGCCCATCAGGAACACGGCGTAGACCACGCCGCCCAGCAAAGCCATGACATTGAACACCACCACCAGCGCCGGCACCGCGATCAGGCCGGCAATCAGGCGCGGCTGGACGATGCGCTCCATCGGGTCGATCGCCATCAGGTCCAGCGCATCGAGTTGCTCGGTGGCGCGCATCAGGCCGATTTCAGCCGTGATTGACGTTCCTGCGCGGCCGGCGAACAGGATGGCGGTCAGCACCGGGCCCAACTCGCGAAACAGTGACAGCGCCAGCAGGGTGCTGGTGGCATCGGCGGCGCCGAAGCGGGCGAGGGCATCGTAGGACTGCAGGGTCAGCACGAGGCCGACGAAGAAGCCGCAGGTGACGATGATGACCAGCGATCGCACACCGGCGAAATACAGCTGGCGCAGGGTTTCGGCCACCTGCAGTCGGGTGGCGCGCATGCGCAAGATGGCCTTGAACAAAAAGACCAGCGCGCGGCCCATGTTGCGCACCGGCGTGAGCATGCCGGAGCCGGAGCGGATCGGTGTGTTCATTGCGTGCGCCCCGCGAGCATTTGCTCGGCCAGGTCACCGGCCGGGTAGTGAAAGGCTACCGGCCCATCCGGCTCACCGCGCATGAACTGCCGCACCAGGGGGTGTTCGCTGTCGTGCAGTTCGGCCGGCGGGCCGGATGCGATCAGCTTTCGATTGGCAATGATATGACAGAAATCAGCCAGTTGGGCCACTTCTTCGACATCATGTGTGATGACGATGCTGGTTGATTGCTGGGCGTGGTTGATCTCGCGAATCAGACGCAGCGACACCCCCAGTGAGATTGGATCGAGGCCGGCAAAGGGCTCGTCGTAGAGCATGATGTCCGGATCCAGCGCCATCGCCCGGGCCATGGCCACGCGCCGGTTCATGCCGCCGGACAGTTCGCGCGGATACATCTCGGCCGCGCCGCGCAGGCCCACCGTCTGCAGTTTGATCAGGACCAGTCGGCGAATCAGGGCCTCGGGCAGCTGGGTATGCTCCCGCAGCGGCAGAGCCACGTTGTCGAAGCAGGTCAGGTCGGTGAACAAGGCGCCGTTTTGCAGCAGCACGCCCAGGTTGCGCCGAAAACGCCCGAGTTCGCGTCCTTTCAGGCGCTCGACCTTGACGTCGCCAACCTGCACGCTACCCGCATCCGGCCTGATCTGACGAGTGATCAGGCGCAGCACCGTGGTCTTGCCGGCCCCACTCGGCCCCATCACCGCCGTCACCTTGCCACGCGGAATGTCCAGCGACAGATTTTCCAGCACGGTACGACCGCCCAGGCGAACGGTAATATCGCGCAGCTGCACGGCTGCCGTGTTGTCGGGAGATGACGTCATAGGCCCTGGGACAGTGATGACCTCGGGAGATTCCCGAGTAGTCGCGTAGTTTACCGCGATGCGGGGTTAGGGCTTGGTGATGAAGGCAAAGGGTTCAGGTTTCAGGTTTCAGGGTTCAGGAGGGCCTCGATCCGGCTTTTCCTGAACCTTGAACCCCGAACCCTGAAACCTTTCCTCAAAGAATATACCGACTCAAATCCTCATTCCCCGCCAGATCCTTCAACGACCGATCCACATATTCCGCATCAATTTCCAGCGTTTCGCCCGATCGGTCCGGGGCGGCAAACGAGATGTCTTCGAGCAGGCGCTCGAGTACCGTGTGCAGGCGGCGGGCGCCGATGTTTTCGGTGGACTCGTTGACCGCGAAAGAGATTTCGGCCAGGCGGGTGATGGCTTCGTCGGAGAACTTGAGGGTCACGCCTTCGGTATCGAGCAGGGCGCGGTATTGCTCGGTCAGGGAGGCATCCGGTTCGGTCAGGATGCGCTTGAAGTCGTCGACCGACAGCGCCCGCAGTTCCACGCGGATGGGCAGGCGGCCCTGCAGTTCCGGCACCAGGTCGGAAGGCTTGGCCACATGGAAGGCGCCGGAGGCGATGAACAGCACATGGTCGGTCTTGACCGCGCCGTAGCGGGTATTGACGGTGCAGCCCTCGACCAGCGGCAGCAGGTCGCGCTGTACGCCCTCGCGGCTGACCTCGCCGCCGCCGTGGCCTTCGGAGCGGCGCGCGACCTTGTCGATTTCGTCGAGAAAGACGATACCGCTTTGCTCGGCCATGGCCAGGGCCTGCTGCTTGACTTCCTCGTCGTTGATCAGGCGCGCGGCTTCTTCCTCGATGAGTACCGGAATGGCGTCCTTGACCTTCATCTTGCGCTTTTGCTTCTTCGCGCCCGACAGGTTGGAGAACATCTGCTGCAGCTGACTGGTCATTTCCTCCATGCCCGGCGGGGCCATGATTTCCACACCGATGTTCATGGCCACATCGACCTCGATTTCGCGTTCGTTGAACTCACCGTTGACCAGCTTGGTAAACATCTTGCGCCGGGTCTCTGAATGCTGTTCGACCGGCTCTTCGGGCGCGTTGGCAAAGCCTGCGGTCTGACGACGCGGCAACAGGATATCGAGCACTCGCTCGATGGCGGCGTCCTCGGCGCGCGATCGGACCTGGATCATGGCTTCCTCGCGCGCCATCTTGACCGCGGTTTCGACCAGGTCGCGCACGATGGATTCGACGTCCTTGCCGACATAACCGACTTCGGTGAACTTGGTCGCCTCGACCTTGACGAAGGGCGCGTTGGCCAGGGCGGCCAGGCGGCGTGCGATCTCGGTCTTGCCGACGCCGGTCGGGCCGATCATCAGGATGTTCTTGGGCGTGATTTCCGGCCGCAGCTTCTCGTCGACCTGCATGCGCCGCCAGCGGTTGCGCAGGGCAATGGCGACGGCGCGCTTGGCCGCCGACTGGCCGATGATGTGGCGGTCGAGTTCCTGGACGATTTCGCGGGGGGTCATTTGAGACATGAAAAATGCGCCTGTGTTGTTTGGCTGGCGGTTTTGCTTTGAGCGTGGCCCGGTTGCAATCCAGCTGGTCAGTCCGTGGTCAGGGTTTCGACCGTGATTTGGTCATTGGTATAGATGCAGATCTCGCCGGCCAGCTTGAGTGCTTCGCGGCAGATCGTTTCGGCATCCAGCTCGGTGTGGCGCAGCAGAGCGCGCGCGCCAGCCTGAGCAAACGGCCCGCCGGAGCCGATGGCGATCAGCCCCTCTTCGGGCTCGATCACATCACCGTTGCCGGAAATGATCAGCGAGGCCTCGCGGTCGGCCACGGCCAGCAGGGCTTCCAGCCGGCGCAGCAGGCGATCGGTGCGCCAGTCCTTGGCCAGTTCCACCGCCGCGCGGGTCAAGTGGCCGGAGTGCATTTCCAGCTTGGACTCGAAGCGCTCGAACAGGGTGAAGGCATCGGCCGTGGCGCCGGCAAACCCGGCCAGTACCTGACCCTTGTACAGCCGCCGCACCTTGCGCGCATTGGCCTTCATCACCGTATTGCCCAGCGTGACCTGGCCATCGCCGGCAATGACGACCTGCTTCCCGCGGCGGACGGAGACGATGGTGGTGCCGTGGAATTGTTCCATCTTGAGTTTTCTTTAGGACGCAAGCCCGGAAGATGGGGCCGACGCTGATGATTGACAAGCCTTGGTTTGAAGGGGTCAGGTCCCTAGCTTTTTTCTATTAAGCAAACCAACGGCGCCTCGCCGGAAATGGTATTTTTCCAATCTGAAAAGTCCGGACATTATTGGTTACAGCATGGCTGCATCAGCATCCGCCAAAACCCTGTTTGATCGCATCTGGGATTTGCATGTGGTCAAGGATGACCGCTCGGGATCCACCATGCTGGCGATTGATCGGGTGTTTTTGCACGAGCGCACCGGGAGCATTGCCTTGAAGAGCCTGGCTGATCAGGGCCGGCGGGTGCGGGCACCGCAGCGGGTGTTCTGCACCATGGATCACATTGTTGATACCTTTCCCGGTCGCGGTGACGACACTCGAATGCCGGGTGGACGTGAGTTCATCACCACCACGCGGGCGGCCGCCAGGGCAGCGGGAATCCACCTGTTCGATATCGGCGATCCCGATCAGGGGATTGTCCATGTGGTCTCGCCTGAGCAGGGTATTGCCCTGCCGGGCCTGACCCTGGTTTGTCCCGACAGCCATACCGGGACGGTGGGCGGTCTGGGCGCACTGGGCTGGGGCATTGGTTCCAGCGAGGCCGAGCACGCGCTGGCGACCGGAACCCTGGTCATCAACCGACCCAGGCAGATGCGGGTCCGCTTCGAGGGTCGTCTGGCCTATGGCGTGTCGGCCAAGGACATGATCCTGGCGCTGATCGGCGCCCATGGGGCCGGTGGCGCGGTCGGTAGCGTGGTCGAGTTTGCGGGCTCGGCGGTGCGTAATCTGGGCGTCGAGGCGCGCATGACCCTGTGCAACATGGCCGTGGAGTTCGGTGCTTTTTCCGGCCTGGTTGCTCCGGACGATCAGGTGCTCGACTATCTTCACGGCAGGCCGTTTGCCCCACAGGGCCGATCCTGGGATCGGGCCGTTGCCCACTGGCGCACGCTGCTAACCCACCCCGAGGCGCGGTTCGACTCCGAAATCATCATGGACGCCGGCTGCATCGGGCCGCGGGTAACCTGGGGCACCAGTCCGCAGCATGAAATCGCCATCGACGAGGTGATTCCCGACCCGGCCGCCGAGGCGGACCTGCGCCGGCGCCAAGGCATGGAACGCGCCCTGGAATACATGGGCCTCAAGCCCGGGATACCGCTACTTGGCCAGCCCATCGATGCGGCTTTCCTCGGTTCGTGCACCAACAGTCGCTTGAGTGATTTGCGCGCGGCGGCCGCGGTGCTCAAGGGGCGTCGGGTCGCGCCGGGGATCAAGGCTATTTGCGTGCCCGGCTCCAGCCGGGTCAAGCGCCTGGCCGAGCAGGAAGGGCTCGACCGAATCTTTACCGAAGCGGGTTTCGAGTGGCGCGAGTCCGGCTGCTCGATGTGTTTCTTTGCCGGCGGCGAGAGTTTTGGCTCGCGCCAGCGCGTGGTGACTTCGACCAACCGGAATTTTGAAAACCGGCAGGGGCCTTCGACCCGTTCGCATCTGGCCAGCCCGGTCACGGTTGCCGCCTCGGCCGTGGCCGGTCGCATTGCCGATGTTCGCCAACTGGCAGCTGCCGGGCAGGGATGAGCATGGAGCCTTTCACACAACATCGCGGTATTGCCGCCCCGCTGTTGCGGATCAACGTGGACACCGACGCCATCATCCCCAGCCGGGAAATGAAGCGGGTCTCGAAAGAAGGCTTAAGCGATGGCCTGTTTGCCAACTGGCGGTACCGCGATCCGCGGGCCCGTACTGAAAACCCGGATTTCGTTCTCAACCAGCCGCCCTGGCGCCAGGCCAGCATTCTGCTCAGCGGCGCCAATTTCGGCTGCGGCTCGTCGCGCGAGCATGCGGTCTGGGCGCTCAAGGAATTCGGTTTTCGAGCTCTGATCGCGCCCAGCTTCGGCTCAATCTTCGAGGGTAACTGCGTGCGCAACGGCATCCTGCCGGTGGTGCTGGACGAGGCGGTCATTGGCCGCCTGGCCGCGGCCGAAGAGGCCAATCCGGGCCGGGTGCTGCATATTGACCTGGAAAGCTGCCGTCTGACAGACGCCGAGGGTGCCATGCATGCGTTTGATATCGCCGAGCAGTCGCGCTACCTGTTGCTGAATGGGCTCGATCCGATTGCCGCAACCCTGGCCGAGGATCAGCACATCCAGCGTTTCCTCGACCGGGATCGGCGCGAGCGGCCCTGGGTCTACGAACTGCCCTCGGCCTGATCGGCGGCCAGCGCGCTGCCGGTAGCCAGAAGTTGGTCTGCTTCGCTGTCTGAATAGCCGGCCTCGATCAGCACCTCGCGGGTGTGCTGCCCGGCCTGCGGCAGATCCTTGCGGCAGCCGAAACGCCGGCCCGCCATGGCCAGGGGCAGCGCCGGTAGTCGGGCCTTGCTGCCGGCGGCTGGGCCATCGGTCAGGGTGAGATCGACCAGGCCTTCGCTGGCCTTGAGATGCGGGTCGTCAAACAGGTCTTCGGGGCGGGTGATGGGGGCAAACGGTAGCCCGGTCCGCTCGAGTTTGGCCATCAACTCGCTTTTGCTGTAGCTCAAGAAGGTGGCCTGGATGACGGGAATGATGCGCTCGCGCTGACGGACCCGATCGCTGTTGGCCGCCAGCCCCGGGTCCTGGGCGAACTCAGTCAACTCGAAGGCCTCGCAGAACAATCGCCACTGGGTATCGCTGACCACGCCGACGAACACCTGCTCGCCGTCGGCGGTCTCGAACACTTCGTAAACGGCCCAGGCGGAAATCCTGGCCGGCATCGGCGCCGCCGGCTGGCCGGTAACGGCAAACTGGGCCATGTGCTGACCGACCAGGAACGTGCTGTTCTCGAACAGCGAGCTGACCACCTGCTGGCCGCGGCCAGTCAGGTGGCGTTGTTGCAGTGCGGCCAGCACGCCGAGCGCGCCGAACAGGCCGCCCTGGACGTCGATCACGCTGGCCCCGGCGCGCAGGGGGCGGCCGGGTGGACCGGTCATGTAGGCCAGCCCGCCCATCATCTGCGCGACCTCGTCAAGCGCGGTTCGGTGGGCATAGGGTCCCTCCAGAAACCCTTTCTCCGAACAGTAGATCAGGCCCGGATTGCGGTCGGACAGGGTCTCGTAGTCAAAGCCCAACCGGGCCATGGCGCCCGGCCGGAAGTTCTCGATCAGCACGTCGGCCCCGTCGATGATCTTCAGCGCGGCCGCTTTTCCCGCCGGCGATTTCAAATCCAGGCAAACCGAGCGCTTGTTGCGGTTGTACATTGGGAAATAACCGGCCCCGGAGCCGAGCAGGCGTCGGGTCTTGTCGCCGCCGGGCGGCTCGATCTTGATTACATCGGCGCCCAGGTCGGCCAGAATCAGGCCACAGGTCGGCCCCATGACCATGTGGGTGAACTCGGCGACACGGACGCCGCTCAGCGGCTGCTCAGGCTGTGCGGATTTGGCCATGGTGATGATCCAGGTTCAAGCTCAGGTCGCAATAGGATAAAATGTCCGGACAAATTGTTCCAGCCCCCCAACGGTGGTGCCCATGAATTCATCCGACAAACCCGTGCTGCTGATCAGCGAGGTTGGTCCGCGCGACGGCCTGCAGAGCTTGAAGTCCATCATGCCGACCGCAGCCAAGAAAGCCTGGATCGAGGCCGAGGCTGCCGCCGGCGTGCGCGAAATCGAAGTCGGCTCTTTCGTGCCGCCCAAACTCTTGCCGCAGCTGGCCGATACGGCCGAGCTGGTCGCGCATGCGCGCAACATCGCCGGGCTGACTGTCGCGGCGCTGGTGCCCAACCTGATCGGCGCGCGCAACGCCATTGCGGCCGGGGCGCACAAGATTTCGCTGCCGCTGTCGGTGAGCGAGACCCACAGCCTGAAAAACCTGCGCCGCACGCATGAGCAGGTGCTGGCCGAAGTGCGCGCCATCGCTGAACTGGTCGCCGGTCTGCCGGCAGATCAGCGCCCCCATTTCGAGGCTGGTCTGGCCACCGCTTTCGGCTGCACCCTGGAAGGCGCGGTGCCCGAGGACCAGGTGGTTCGCCTGGCCGCCAGTCTGATCGAGGCCGGTTGCGCCGAAGTCGGCTTGTCGGATACCACCGGCTATGCCAACCCGGCCCAGATCAAGCGCCTGATTCGACTGGTGCGGGCTGAAGTCGGGCCGGAACGCCTGACCGGCGTCCACCTGCACAATACCCGCGGCTTGGGTCTGGCCAATGCCCTGGCCGCCCTGGAAGAGGGCATCACGACCCTGGATTCCTCGCTGGGCGGCATCGGCGGGTGCCCGTTCGCGCCCGGTGCGAGCGGCAATATCGTCACCGAAGATCTGGTCTTCATGCTCGACAGCATGGGTGTCAGCACGGGCATCGATCTGAAAAAACTGCTGGCCGTGCGCGAGATCGTGCAGGCCGCCCTGCCGGACGAAGAACTGTACGGCTTTACGCCCCAGGCCGGCTTGCCGCTGGGCTATGAACGCGGCTGGGGGCTGGGCACTGCCACCAGCTCCAGCCATTCTTCATCCTTGCCCTGAACGTGAGCGCTGTTTTCGGCCGCAATACTGATCATGGCAATGCCCTGGCTCAGGGCCGGTCGCGGGGCGATGCCCGGCACCTGGTCGATCTCGATCAGGGTCGAGCCGGCCAGCTGGGCGATGCCGACCGGCAGTTGGTGCGCGCTGTCCAGCCCCAGGCCGCGATTGAGCACGCCGATGCGGGTCTCGAGACTCAGGCCCCTGGTACCGCTCAGCGACTGCCAGAACGCCAGCGCCGCGTCCCGATCCAGGGTCGTGGCCACGGCAATGAACAGCTCGTCGAGTCGATGCCGTGGGTGCGGCAGCGAGAATGGCGGCAGTGGGCGCTTGATCTGGGTGAAGTAGTACAGCTCGCCGGACGGGCCGATCACCTGGGTGGCGACGATGTCATCGCTCACCTCCAGCGGCGCCGGACCGGCGAGGATCTCGAATCCCG
>SLJA01000276.1 GCA_007135355.1 Wenzhouxiangella sp. | reverse complement strand
CGGCAGCGGCATTCGAACCCTGCAGGGCGGCCTGAATTTCGGCGGCTGGGCGAGTTCCCAGATCAGCGGCTTTGCCGGCTTTTCCATCGCCAATCGCCGGGCCGAGGAACAACAGGTCGACATCACGCTGGAGGCTGAAGCCGCTGGGCGCCTGGTGCTGGAGCGGCGCAGCGGCGGCGATCGGACGGTTTTGGTGGATCAGTCGGTCGGTGTCGGCCGCTCCAGTGTCAGCTTGATCGTACCGCCGGGCTTTTACGTGATTCGATATCTGCCGGACCGCGCCGGGCCCAGCCAGTTCAGCGCGGCTGCGTTGACCTCATACGTCGATCGTCCCGGCGGCGGCTTTCAAGGGGGTGCGGTCTTCGGCGGTTACCACGATCCGGCTCGAAGGGTCACCGCCTATGGCGGCTTTTGCATTGCTGAGGCTTTCGACATCATGGTGCAAGTGCTGTCGGCCAGCTATGGAAGCTCGGGCGCCGGACGGCTTGAATTCTCGATCGTTTCAGACGGCCTGGTCTACCTGGACTCATTCACACCGCCGGCGGTCCCGGTCTTGCTCAACGATACCGGGATTGACTGGTGCTCCGACGGCACCACGCAGTTCCTCGATTGCCCCGTAGCCACTCATCCAGGACAGGACGGTGACCACGGCCGCGATGCACTGGCGCGCAGCGGGCTGTTGCCCAAGCTGGGTGCCGGCGCGGGCGGATTTGATTACACCAAGCTGGACGAATTCGGCCAGGACTTGCCCGCCTCGGGCAACGAGTGGTCCTGCGTGCGCGACAACCACACCGGGCTGATCTGGGAAGTCAAGGTCGACGAACCCGGCCACCTGCGTTGGTATCGGCACACCTATGGCTCACCGGGGGCGCGGGACTTCGTCGATGCGGTGAACGCCGAGGGCTTGTGTGGTGCCCGGGACTGGCGGCTACCGACTGTGATGGAGCTGTATTCGGTAGTGCACTTTGGCCGTCAGCTCCCTGCTATTGACGTCGACTTCTTCCCCCACACCGAAGTTCGCTCCTCGGTTTTCCATCTGGGTTACTGGACAGCGGGTCGCGCGGCCTTTCACCCAGCACCTTGGCACATCAACTTCGATGATGGCAGCAGTGCCGTTGATACGCTGGGTGGCGTGGGCTGGGTGCGCCTGGTGCGGGATGATGGATGATGGATGCAAGTTCCGCTCGGCAAGCATCCAGGTCTCAAGTGTCCCCGCGACTTGTCGGGTTCAATCAGCAAATGCACCGGCTTGTAGAGGTGACTTGATGCGGTCTCGCGGCAGATATAGGGCTTTAAGGGGCGCCTTGGTCGGCGCCATCAGCATGAGTTTTGCGAGCCTTGCCTTGGCACTGCCGCAGGACGGCTGCACCGTATGGGGTGTTCCCAGAACCACGCCGTCGGCCGACTTCACGCCCTTGGATGACGGCGCGATACTGCGCCATGAAATGACCGGCTTGGAATGGCAGCGTTGCCCCTTGGGCCAGGAGTGGGACGGTGCCGCTTGCACGGGAACAGTTTTGCGCTTGAACTGGCAGGAAGCGCTGCAGGCCGCGGCAGCGGCCGGTGATGACTGGCGTCTGCCCTCAATCCGAGAGCTGTACACCATTGTCGAGCTGTGCCGGATTCCGGCGATCAATCTCGTGGCCTTCCCCCTGGAGCCGCCGACGGTTGGCCATGACGTTAGCTTCTGGTCAGCCTCACCCGGCGCCGACGGTGGAGCCTGGGTCGTTAGTTTCCACCTGGGTGACGTCGGCCGAGGCGGCGTGAATCAATCGTATCCAGTCCGCCTGGTGCGCGGCGGGGAGTGATCTTTTAGCTGTTTTGGCCATTCCCGACCATCAGTCGGAGCCTGCTATTCGAAGCGCTTAGGCTCCAGCGCTTTGGGATGTTCAGCGCGCAATCGCTCAAGTTCTGGGGCCGACACCTATGGAACAGCGTTGCATGGGGGCCGCAGGAGGCATTGAATGTCACGATCATCCTCCGATGAACTCAAAACCCGGCCGGCTTCAGACGCATTTCAATATTGGACAAGGCGCCCGCTTGCGTTCGTCTCGCTACTCTGTCAAACTACTGAAGCGTAAAATTTTACGCTTGGTCCAACATCTGAGAGGGATTATTGATATGAAATTTTTAGGGAGTTTGCGACTTTGGGCCTCGACAGCGCTGCTCGTTTTTGGCCTGCCGATGGTGGCCTATGCGCAACCTATCGATGTCGATGTTGAATTGGTCCTTGCGGTCGATGTTTCGGGTAGTGTCAACGCCGCTCGATACGCCGCGCAGAAACAGGGGACAATCAATGCGCTCCGTAATCCGGCCGTGCATACTGCGATCGAGAGTGGCACCATCGGTTCGATCGCCGTTGTCTATATGGAGTGGTCAGGAGCGACCCAGCAATCCGAGCAGGTGCCGTGGACCCAGATTAGTTCGGCGGCAGATGCCAATGCGTTTGCCGATGCCATCGAGGCGACGACGCGGGCTTTCAGTGGTCTGACCAGTATTTCGGGTGCAATCGACTGGTCGGTCGCATCCATCAATGATAATAATTTCAACGGAACTCGCAAGGTCATCGACATCTCGGGGGACGGCGACAATAACTCAGGGCGGTCCGTGACGGACGCCCGGGATGATGCGGTTGCCGACGGCAAGATTATTAATGGCATCGCCATCGAGGAAGTGACAAGTTTCAGCCTGACCGACTATTACGAGGCCAATGTCATTGGTGGTCCTGGCAGTTTCGTGCTGACTGCAGATACGTTCGACGATTTCGAGGATGCCATTGTCTTGAAGCTTGAGGCCGAGATCATCGGCAACGGTCCGACCCCGATTCCAGCTATACCGGTTCCGACCATGGGGGTGTGGGCCTCGTTTGTCTTGGTTTTGCTACTCCTGATGTTGGCTTGGAGCCGTTTTCCCGGTGTGGCACGGCGAGGGTGATCGATCTAGCGGATTGATTTAGCCCGTGAACATCACGATTGGTCACGGGGTCCTGTCGATCAAAAGCGCCACCGCAAGGTGGCGCTTTTTTTAGTGAGACCGGCACGGGCGCACTCCTGTGCAGTGAAGGAGTATGTTTTTTACCTGGGGAGATCTCGGCTTGTCCCTGCAAGGGCAACGTGGAGACACGGAGCGAGAAGTCAGCTGGTAGTTGCCGGTTTGGGACGAAGGGCCGAACGAGAACGAGTGTTCTTCTACACCAAACTGCACTTGTAGATCAATGAATCCAAGAGTGCGGTGGCCCGCGCATTTGGCCGCAAGTTGCTGGGCTATATGCTGTGGTGGTCTGGGAACGAGGTTCGACGCACGGTGTCGGCCAAGGCGTTGCAGGCGTTCCGGCATCGGGTCCGGCAACTGACCCGGCGCAACGATGGTCGCAGTATGGCAGAGGTGATCGAGAGGCTGCGCAGCTATGCGCTGGGTTGGAAAGGGTACTTTGGACTGGCGCAAACCCCCAGTGTCTGGCTCAAGCTCGACCAGTGGATACGGTGCCGCCCGCGTGCCCTGCAGCTCAAGCAGTGGCGACGTGGCAAGACGATCTATCGCGAGTTGCTCCGTCTGGGAGCCACGCCTTGGGTTGCGCAATCGGTCGCGGCGTTAAGCCGCCGCTGGTGGCACAACAGCCCGTCTGCCGTGCATCATGTGCTTGACGATCGGCTACTTCGATCGTCTGGGCGTACCCCGTCTCTCATGACCTCAACTTCTCGAACCGCCCGATGCGGACCCGCATGCCGGCTTGTGTGGGAGGGATCCGGTCCTGATGGACCGGCCCCTATCCCAATTACAGAGTGCGAGTTCCCACCGAAAATGCCTTTCGAGTGCAAGAGTTCAGAGTGCTCGTTTTTTCTGGACCGCCAGGTTGAACCCCTCGGCCCATGCCTTGGTTTCGCAAGTGAGGCAGCAGTCGGGATGCCTTCAAGATGACGGTTTATCATGCTTGTCAGTCTTGGCCGGTTCAAGCTGTGGCTGGTCATTAGAAGCGCCCAGGCTCCAACGCCTCCGGGCGTTCGGCGCGCAAGCGCTGCAATTGTTCGGTGTTGAGGATGTCGCGCAGCGTGGATTGCCACAGCCGTTCGGCATCTTCCAACCCGGAAAGCATGTCCTCTCGATCAGCCTGAAGTTCGGCCAATCGCTCGGCCTGTTGAGCTTGTTCCGCCGCACGCAGGGCACTGCGCTGCTGTTGAAGCGCGGCTCGTCCCTCCAGCCGGGCGGTCAGTAGCGTCTCGCGCGCTTGTAACAAAGCGGCGCGCTGTTCAGCGTCCAGGCCCAGGCGCTCGCTGAGCGCGTCATCCGACCACCAGCCGCTGTCGCTTTCGCGGCGATCTCTCAACGCTTGCCGTTCGGCGCGCGATTGCAAAAGGGCTTGGGCATCGGTGCCTTCGGCGGCCTCCGGTGCGACGGCTGGCGGTGGTTCAGTCGCGGGCTCCGAGCGGCCCGTCGGTTCCGGCAGCTCGGCGGGTACGGTGTCAGCTGCCGGCGGCGGGGCGGTCTCGTTGTCCCGATCGGCACAGGCAGTCAGCGCCAGGATCAACAACCAAGGAGCGGTCAGGATGAATGTGCGGGTCATGGTCTTGCCGTGTTGCGGGTTCAACAGTTGTGACAAAGCTCAGCGCTGACTGTTCGCATAGGATTTTTCTTCATGAGAATCTGGCTTGAAAAGAGGTCGCCAGGGCGCGGAATCCGTCTGTAGCCTCCGATCCTGGCGCTGGTACTCAGTACTTGAGCGCACCCCTGCAATCCCAGATCCCCCAATACGCGCCTACATCGCCTTCGGCGTCCACTTTCCAGGCCTCGTCGAACGAGGAGAAGTAGAAGGTATCGATCTGCCCGGCGCGGGCCCAGAGCTGGGTGAGGACGAAGTACGCCATGGCGTTTTCGGCGGACGGTCGCGCCGCGTCCTTGCCTTCGCCCTGGCTGGGCCAGCCGGTCTCGGTGATGATGACCGG